>CAZMMH010000131.1:0-6593 GCA_964567315.1 uncultured Gammaproteobacteria bacterium | reverse complement strand
GCTTCGACAAGCCCGAACTGGAGGGGCATCCCGGCGAGCACGTCGGCCTGTCCATTATGCAGGAGCGTGCCCAGCATCTCGGCGGCACTCTGCGCATCGAAAGCGAGCCCGGCGAGGGAACCCGGGTCCAGTTGATGTTTCATTACGGCCAGGGGATCCAGGCCGAAATGCCTGGTCTGCAGGTGGTGCATTGATGCGCGTGCTGGTGGTGGACGATCACGCCCTGTTTCGGGTGGGTCTGGAAGGTTTGCTGGAAAAGCGCGGGATTCAGGTCGAGGCGGTGGCCACCGGCCAGGAGGGCCTCGAGCGGGCCAGTGCGGACGATCCCGACGTGGTCCTGCTGGACATGCGCATGCCGGACATGAACGGCATCGCGGTGCTGCGGCAGATCCGTGACCGCGGTCTGGAGATGCCGGTGGTGATCCTCACCACCAGCGACGACGAACAGGACCTGGTGGAGGCCCTGCGCAATGGCTCCCAGGGCTACCTGCTGAAGGATATGGAGCCGGATGAGCTGGTCAGCGCCCTGCGCAACATCGTCGCCGGCAAGACCGTGATCGCCCCCGATCTGGCCGGGGTGCTGGCCAAGGTGGTACAGCAGGGCGAGGTGGAGGCGGAACCGAGCGACGAGCGCACCCCCTTCGCCGAGCTGACCCCGCGCGAACAGGAGATCCTCTGCCTGCTGGCAGAGGGCCAGAGCAACAAGGCCATCGCGCGCAACCTTGGCATCTCCGACGGCACGGTGAAGCTGCACGTCAAGGCAGTGCTGCGCAAGCTCTCGGTGCACTCACGGGTGGAGGCGGCGGTGATCGCCGTGGAACAGGGGCTCTGCCACAAGGAGGCGGAGCGTCAGGCGTAACGCTTGATCCCCTTGCGTCCGCCGCCACGGGTCTTCTTCTGGGTGATCTTGCCCTTGACCGCCTCCAGGCCGGCGATCTCCTCCACCGGGTAGAGGTCGTTGAGCGGCTTGAGGAACATGCGCTCCTCGTGGATCACCAACTGGCGGAAGATGTATTCGTCGTTGTGGTAGGCGACCACAAAGTTCTCGTGCACCACCACCGCCTCGGGCTCAATCACGATCACATCGCCCTCGTTGAACTCCGGGGTCATGCTGTCGCCCAGCACCATCAGGGCGTAGGGCTCCTTGCCCCCGCACGGGTTGTTCTCCGGCCCCTGCCACGTCGGCCTTGCCATCTCGCTCTCTCTCCCGGCGCGCGCTGCGCACGCCACGCTTGAACCTGTCCGCGGACCCCCTGCGGCGGATGTGCCGCGGGAAGGCCGATTTTATCAAAATCGCCCGCGTCCGGCCCGTTTCCCCCACCGCGGCCACGGCCTTTCACTGACAGCCGTCCTCCCAGCGCGTAAAATGACGCCTTCCGAACCTTCAGGACTGCACGCCCATGCAACGTTTCATCGACCTGATGCGTGAGTGCCTCGCCGAGGTGCCCGAACTGATGCCCTGGGACCTCGCCGAGTGGCGCGATGCCGGCCGCGACATGCTCCTGCTCGACGTGCGCGAGCCCCACGAATTCGCCGCCATGCACATGCCGGGCTCCATCAACGTGCCCCGCGGCATCGTCGAGTCCGCCTGCGAATACGACTACGAGGAAACCGTGCCGGAGCTGGTGGAATCCCGCCAACGGGACGTGGTGGTGATCTGCCGCTCCGGCTACCGCAGCCTGCTGGCCGCCTCCGCCCTGTACCACCTTGGCTTCGAGCGGGTCTTTTCCCTGAAGACCGGCGTGCGCGGCTGGAACGAATTCGAGCAGCCGCTGCAGAACGGCGCCGGCGAACCGGTGGACATCGACGACGCCGACGAGTATTTCACCGTGCGCCTGCGCCCGGAGCAGATGGCGCCGCAACACCGCACCCGGGGCAATGGCTGAAGGACACGTGGCGGCCGGGGTCTGAATGGCCTTCGTCGCTCTGGCGCCGGCCAGCGCCCTGCACGACGGCTACCGCGGCACCTTCGAGGTGGGCGCGCTGCGCCTGCTGCTGATCCAGGTGTGCGGCGAGCGCTTCCTGGTGGAGAACCGCTGCGGCCACTTCGGCGTCGCCATCGATGGCGGCGAGATCCACGACGGCTCGATCGAATGCCCACAGCACTTCATGCGTTTCGACCTGCGCAGCGGCGTGGTACTCAACCCGCAGCACTATGCCGACTGCGACCCGATCCGGGTGTTCGCGCTGATAGAGCGTGACGGCCAGCTCGGCCTCAATCTTCCCTGACCCGCTCCACCGCCAGCACCAACGGCCCCGCCGCCTCCTCGCGCCACTTCACGTCGTAGTCGTACAGGCGCATGCCGAAGACCCGCTCGGCGGGCTCCTGCTCACGGTAGGCCGGACGCGGGTCGTGGGCCAGCAGGCTCTCCACCAGCGCGGTGAACCCGGCACAGCCCGCGGCCTCGGCAGCGGCGCAGGCGTCGCGGGCCGCCGCGCCGAAGCGCACCGGCCGCCGCGGCGGCGGACCATCGGCGAAGCCGCTGCGCGCCTCGGGCAGAGCATCGGCATAGGCGACGTAGGGCTTGATATCGAGCAGCGGCGTAGCGTCCAGCAGGTCGGCCCCGCGCACGTCGATGAACAGCCGCCCCTCCTCCTCGCGGACACCGGCAAACTCCACCACCGACATACCGATGGGATTGGGACGGAAATTGGAACGGCTGGCGAAGACCCCGACCCGCGCGTTGCCGCCGAGGCGCGGTGGGCGCACGGTGGGCTTCCAGTCGCGGCCGAGAGAGGCGTGAAACACGAACAGCAGCCAGAGGTGGGAAAAACCCTCCAGGCCCCGCAGGGCCTCGGGGCGGTCGTATGGCGGCAGCAGTTCGATCGCGGCCCGCGCCGCCGGGACCAGGCCCGGCTGGCGCGGGATACCGAACTTTTCCTTAAAGCCGGAATGGACGACGCCGATGGCTTCGAAGTTGAACTGCATGGCAACGGCGGCCGGCGCGGGGCGGGCCGGACTCAGTCGTCGTCCGCCACCACGTTGAACGAGGTGTCGCGCTTCTCGCGGTCGTCCGGCACGAACTCGCCCCGGGCCAGGAAGCGGATATCGTCGGCCAGGTTGGTCACGTGGTCGCCGATCCGCTCCAGGCAGCGGGCAACCAGCAGCAGGTGCACGTTATTGGTGACGCTGGACGGTTCATGGGCCATGCCCTGGAGCATGGCGGCGAAGGCCTTGGTGTAGCGCTCGTCCACCTCGGCATCCTGGCGGCGCAGGGCCTCGGCCACGCTCAGGTCGCGGGCCTCGAAGGCCTCGATCACGTGCTTGAGCATGCCCTGCACCACGCCGGCCATCTCCAGCACCTGTTTTTCGATGCCGCTGGGTTTCTCCCCGGCCAGGGTTGCCACGTGCCGGCTCATGTTCTTGGCGTAGTCGCCGATGCGCTCGACGTCGCGGCCGCCGCGCATCACCGCCATCATCACCCGTAGGTCCACCGCCATGGGCTGGCGCAGGGCGGTGAGCTGGAAGATCTTCTCCTCGATCTTCCGGTAACCCTCGTCGAGTTCACGGTCGGAGGCCTCCACCGCGCTCTTGGCCTTGGGGTCACGCTGGCGCAGGGCGTCGGTCGCCATCCACACCTGGTTCATCGCCCGCTTGGCGATGTCTATGAACTGTTTCTCGAGCGCCTCCAGATCACGGTCCACGGCGCTTACGATATGCGGCATTGCAGGCTCCTCGTTTCCGGGCCGCGAGGCGGGGCATCGCGGTACCACAGCAGCTGACAATGGTACGCAGGAGAGCGGCCATTGGGCAATGCGCATTCCTCCGGGGATCCATCGAATCAGCGCGGCCGGCGGTAGACCCCGATCAGCTCCGCGTGGCCGATCACGTGACCCTCCATGGCGGCCTCCACCTGGCTCTTGCTCGGCAGGTGCAGGTCGGGCAGCAGGGTGTCGAGGGCGTAGAGCTTGAAGAAATAGCGATGGCGGCCGATGGGCGGACAGGGCCCGCCATAGCCCGCGCGCTTCCAGTCGTTGAGCCCCTCCAGGGTGCCCGCCGGCAGCTGCCCGGGCTGCACCGCCTCGGGCAGGCCGCCGCTCTCCGGCGGCAGGTTGTACAGCACCCAATGGACCCAGGTCATCTTCGGCGCCTCCGGGTCGGGGGCATCGGGGTCGTCGACGATCAGCACCAGGCTGCGGGTGCCCTCGGGCACCCCGCTCCACTGCAGCGCCGGCGAGATGTCGCGGGCATCGCAGGTGTAGACGGACGGAATCGGCTGCTGATCGGGAAAGGCCGGAGCGAGAATGGTGAACATCGGGCGTCTCCTGGGACTGGACGGGCACATCCGCGGATTGCCCGCTAAGGATAGCCGCTGTTCAGCGCAGGTGATGCCAGAGGAAGGGCAGCACCAGCGCCAACCCGCCGAGGACGAAGGGCAAGGCGGCCAGCCACAGGCGCAGGCCGGCGGCACGCGGCGGCGCGGGCCAGTCCCCGGCGGTGAAGGCGAAACGCACCCTCCCCTCGGTCGTGAGTTCGAGGCTCCACATCAGCCCCCCGGCGGCGTAGAGCATCGAGGAGAGCACCAGGTTGGGCAGCCAGGTGGCCGGGTAATAGCCGTCGCGCAACAGGATATAGAGGTCGTAGGACCAGCCGGCCGAGAAGCCCCACAGGGCCAGCGCCACCGGCAACTGCCGGCACGGCAGCCGCCCCCTCCAGCCGCGGTAGAGCGCGCCCAGCGCCCAGGGGGCCGAAAGGAAGGTGAGCAGGGACATGAACAGGGCGTCGGCATAGTCCCAGGTGGGATCGCCGGTATAGGGCGCGACAAGGGTCAGGCCGAGAGCCGCCAGGGTGAAGCTGCCCAGCTTCCAGGGGGCGGCGAGAAAACGCCAGTAGGCACGGTGGCTGAATGCGTAGGCGGCGGGCTCACGCAGGTAGAGTGCCACCGCAACGAGGCAGAACAGCAGCCAGCCCAGCAGGTAGGCGATCACGCCCACCCACCCGGCTCACTGCTCGTAGCGCAGCTCCAGCTCGGAGGTGAACCACTTGAGCTTTTCATGCAGGCGCACCACCTCACCGACGATGATCAGGGTCGGCGGCTTGATCTCCTCGCCGGCGATCTGCGCGGCCATGCCACCGAGGGTACCGGTGAAGACCCGCTGGCGCGGCGTGGTCGCCTGCTGCACCAGGGCCATGGGCGTCTCCGGCGGCAGGCCGTGGGCGATCATCTGCTCGCAGATCACCGGCAGCCCCTTGAGCCCCATGTAGAAGACGACCGTCTGCTGCGGCAGCGCCAGCCCCTTCCAGTTGAGGTTCATGCTGCCGTCCTTGAGATGGCCGGTGACGAACACCACCGACTGCGAGTAGTCGCGGTGGGTCAGCGGAATGCCGGCATAGGCCGCGGTGCCCAGGGCCGCGGTGATCCCGGGCACCACCTGGAAGTTGACCCCGTTGGCGGTCAGGGTCTCGATCTCCTCGCCGCCACGGCCGAAGACGAAGGGATCGCCGCCCTTCAGCCGACAGACCCGCTTGCCCTGCTGGGCCAGGTCCACCAGCAGCTGGTTGATCTGGTCCTGGGGCACGGCATGGTTGTCCCGCTCCTTGCCCACGTAGATGCGCTCGGCGTCGCGCCGGCAGAGGTCCAGCACCTCCTTGGAGACCAGGCGGTCGTGGACCACCACATCGGCCTGCTGCATCAGGCGCAGGGCGCGGAAGGTGAGCAGGTCCGGGTCGCCAGGGCCGCCACCCACCAGGTAGACCTCGCCCTGGGGGCCGGTGTCGCCCGCCTCCACCGCCCGGTCCAGCTCCTTCTCGGCCTCCTCGTCCTTGCCGGCGAAGACCAGTTCGGCGATCCGCCCCTGCAGCACCTCCTCCCAGAAGTTGCGCCGCGCGTTGACGTCCTTGAAGCGTCCCTTGACCCGGTCCCGGAAGCCCTCGACCAGCGATGCCAGACGACCGTAGGCGGAGGGAATGGCCGCCTCCAGGCGGGTCCGCAGCAGGCGCGCCAGTACCGGCGAGGCACCGCCGGTGGAGACCGCGATCTGCACCGGCGAGCGGTCGATAATCGAGGGCATGACGAAGCTGCCGAGCTCGGCGTTGTCGACCACGTTGACCGGAATGGCGCGGGCCTGTGCCAGCTCCGCCACCCGGGCGTTGAGGGCCATGTCGTCGGTGGCGGCGATCACCAGCACCATGCCGTCGATGTCACCCTCCTCGAAGCCGCGGGCATGGCGGGTCACCCGCCCCTGCTCCTCGAAACGGGCCAGGGTCGGCGCCAGTTCAGGGGCGACCACGCTGAGCCGGGCGCCGGCATCCAGCAGCAGTGCGGCCTTGCGCGAGGCCACCTCGCCGCCGCCCACCAGCAGGCAGGGCCGCTCCTTGAGATTGAGAAAGATCGGTAACAGCTCCATCACGCTCGCCTTCGGGGTGGAATCGGCCGTGGCCGCGGCGCCATCACCGCGGTCCGGGGGCCGTACTTTAGCAAAAAACCGGTGCTAATTACCCTGGAAAAATCAACCGATTACCGTAAGCCCGCCCATATAGGGCAGGAGCGCGTCGGGAATCCGCACGCTGCCGTCGGCCTGCTGGTAGTTCTCCATGATCGCCACCAGGGTGCGGCCCACCGCCAGGCCGGAGCCGTTCAGGGTGTGCAGCA
>CAZMMH010000130.1:0-6630 GCA_964567315.1 uncultured Gammaproteobacteria bacterium | reverse complement strand
AGCGGCCGACCAGATCGGAGGCGGTCATGTCCTCGTTGCAGGCCACGGTGATCAGGGGCTTGCCCAGCTTCCAGGCCATGTATTCGATGAACCGCGACTTGCCGCAGCCGGTCGGTCCCTTGACCATCACCGGCAGGCGGGCATCAAAGGCGGCGGTGTAGAGTTCGACCTCGTCCGCCTGGGCCTGGTAGAAGGGTTCCTGGGTGACGATGTACTGATCCTTATCGATGGTGGCCATGCGACTGCTCCCGGCGGTTCGGTACCGAATGGCCCACCATTGTACGTGGGTTAATCATAATGGCGAGTTATATCTTCTAATAGATTGGATAAGTATTTGTTTATTTGTATGGGTCGCAGCGATCACTTCGGATACGGCGACAATCTCGGGGTCTCTCTCTGCGCGAAGTCCCGCCGACGCAATACACTAGACTGGTGTCACGACCGCGACATCGGGCCGCCGTCGTACGCTATCAGTCGGGGTGAAGCATGAGCGTTTCCGCCATGGAGTGTCTGCCCAGTATCGAAGCGGCCGCGATCGACGGCGTGCTGGCGCAATGGCAGGCCGAATACCCCGACATGGGCGTGCTGGCCCTGTTGCCCGAGGTGGAGCAGGCGGCGGTGCCCGTGCTGCAGGCAGCCTGTGCCGCGCGCGGGGCGCCGCTGGTGGGGGCGCTGTTCCCGGCCCTGCTCGAGGCCGACGGTTTTTGTACCCATGGCGCCTGGCTGCTGCGTTTCGACCGCATGCCGTATACCGTGCTGTATCCCGATCTGCCCCATGAAGAGGAGTCCCTGCGGATCACCCTGGACGGGATGGTGGAGCAGTTGACGCAGGAACTTGGCGACGGAGAGGATGTCACCCTGTTCATGCTCTTCGACGCCATGGTGCCGAACATCGGCACCATCCTCGACGAACTCTACCTGCGCCTGGCCAACCGCGTGCACTACATGGGGGTCAACGCCGGCAGCGAAACCTTCAAGCCCATGCCCTGTCTGTTCGACGGCGAGCGGACGGTCCAGAACGGAGTCCTGCTGATGCTGCTGGCACCCCATCGCGGGGCGATCCTCGAACACGGCTACGGGGTGCCCGAACACATGATCACGGCCACCTCCACCGAGGGCAACCGGATCATGCAGATCGACTGGCGCCCCGCCTTCGAGGTCTACCAGGAGATGGCCCGCGAGCAGTACGGGGTCGAGGTCAATCGTGACAACTTCTACCAGTACGGGGTGCACTTCCCCTTCGGTATCGTCCGTGCCAACGGCGTGGTCGTGGTGCGGATTCCGGTGGCGCTGGAGGCCGACGGCTCACTGTTCTGCGTCGGCGAGGTTCCCACCAACGCGGTGCTCACCCTGTTGCGGGCGCCGGAGGTGGACTCGGTGCACACCCTCGATACCCTGGTACGCGGTCTGAGCGAGCTCAACGGCCCGCTCGACGGGCGTGACCTGCTGTTGTTCTACTGCGCCGGCCGGCGCCTGCACCTGGGGATCGATGCCGCCGTGGAGGAGCTGCGCGGCCTGCAGCAGCGCACCGGCACGGGGTGTATCGCCGGGGCGCTGTCCCTCGGCGAGATCGGCAGCACCACCCAATGGGGCTATCCCCTGTTCCACAACGCCACCCTGGTTGCGAGCCTGTGGAATGAATAGGCGCCCGGGCTCCGGGGGCTCAGCTTGAATCGCGAACACGTCATGTCGGTGCTGTACGACATCGCGCTGGTGATCGGCGGCGAGGTGAGCGTACAACCCCTGCTCACCCGGACGCTGCAGCGCATTCTCTACCACACCTCGTTTCCCACCGGCCTGATCTTTCTCGATCTGCCGCCCGATGACGGTGCCGCCAGGGTCGAACTGCGGCTGGACGCGGCGGTCGGCGACTTCGGTTTCGCCGCCCTGCTGGGGCAGACGCTCACGGTTCCGGCGGCCCTGGTGCGGGGAGGGGCCGATACCGCCGACGCCCCGGAATTGCTCCAGGCCCTGCCCGGGGGCACACGGCCGTATGGCGTCTACCTGCGCCTGCCGATCGATTCCCAGGGGGTGCTGCTGCTGCTCGCTCCGCAAAGACCGGCGACCCAGCTGCCCCTGACCCAGGTGTTTCAGCCGGTGATGGCCAACCTGGCCAAGGCGATCATGCTCTGTCGCCACAACGATGCCTATACCTCCGGGCTGGTGGCCGAGCGGGACGTGGCTCAGCAGTCCCTGGCGGAGAGCGAGGAGAAGTTCCGCGGCATCACCTCGGTGGCCCAGGACGCGATCGTGATGATCGACAGCGACGGCCTGCTGGCCTACTGGAACCCGGCCGCCGAGCATATGTTCGGCTATCGGGCGGATGAGGTGATCGGCCGCGAGGCGCATCACCGGATCGCCCCGGAGCGCTACCATGCCGCCTTTCGCAAGGGCTTCGCCGAATTCCGCGCCAGCGGCGCCGGCCCGATCATCGGCAGGACCCTGGAGATAGAGGCCCGGCGCAAGGATGGCAGCGAGTTTCCGGTGGAGCTCTCGGTCTCGGCGATGCGCCTGCACGAGCGCTGGCACGCGGTCGGCGTCCTGCGCGACATCACCGCGCGCAAGCGGGGTGAGGCGACCCTCCACCGCAGCGAGGAGAGCCTGCGCCAGGCCCAGCGTATCGCCCACGTCGGCAACTGGGATCTCGACCTGGTGAACAACGCGCTGCACTGGTCCGACGAGATCTACCGCATCTTCGAGATCGATCCGGTCGAATTCGGCGCCTCCTACGAGGCCTTTCTGGCCGCCATCCACCCCGGCGACCGGGAGATGGTCGACCACGCCTACACCGAATCGGTACAGCGGCACGCGGCCTACGACATCGTGCACCGGCTGTTGATGGCGGACGGCCGGGTCAAATACGTCAACGAGCGCTGCGAGACCTTCTATGCGGCGGACGGCACGCCGACCCGTTCGGTGGGCACCGTGCAGGACGTGACCGAACGCCGTGAAGGCGAGATTGCCCTGCACCGGGCCAATCGCGCCCTCAAGACCCTGAGTGGATGCAACGGCATCCTGGTGCGGGCCAGCGACGAGACGCAACTGCTGAACGACATCTGCCGCCTGATCGTCGACACCGGGGGCTATCGCAGTGCCTGGGTCGGCTATGCCGAGGATGGCGACGGCGAGCGGCTGCGTCCGATGGCCAGCGCCGGCATCGAGCGCGCAGCGATCGACGCCCTCGACCTGGTGCTGGAGGACGAGGAGGAGGCCAAGGGCCCGGCCGCGCGCGCCTTCCTCAGCGGCCAGGCGCAACTGGTCGAGGACGTGGCCGCAGACGACGCCTATGTCGCACGCCGTCCGGCGGAGCTGCGCCGCGGCATCACCTCGACCATCGCCTTGCCCCTGCTGACGGGGGGGCAGGCCTTCGGCGTGCTCAAGGTCTACGCTGGGGAGCGCGAGGCCTTCAACGAGGAGGAGGTGGTCCTGCTCAAGGAGCTGGCCGAGGATCTCGCCTTCGGCATTGCCACCCTGCGTACCCGGCTGGAACGGGGCCGCCTGGAGGCGGCCGAGCGCGACGGCGCCGCACGCCTGCAGCGGGTCCTGCTGGGGACCATTCAGGCGGTGGCGCTGACGGTGGAAAAGCGCGATCCCTATACCGCGGGTCACCAGCAGACGGTGGCGCGCCTGGCGGTGGCGATCGCCCACGAATTGGGCTGGCCGGCGGACAAGGTCGAGGGGCTGCGTCTGGGCGCGATGATTCACGACATCGGCAAGATCTACGTCCCGGCCGAGATCCTCAGCCGGCCGGGGCGGCTCAGTGAACTGGAGTTCCAGATCATCAAGAGCCATCCGCAGGTGGGTTTCGAGATCGTTCAGGACGTGGAATTTCCCTGGCCCGTGGCCCAGATCATCGTCCAGCACCACGAGCGGCTGGACGGCAGCGGCTACCCCCAAGGGCTGGTCGACGAGCAGATCATCCCCGAAGCGCGCGTGCTGGCAGTGGCCGATGTGGTGGAGGCGATTGCCTCCCATCGGCCCTACCGTCCGGCCCTCGGCGTCGATGCGGCGCTGGAGGAGATCGAGCGCAATCGCGGCACCCTGTTCGACGCCGAGGTGGTCGACGCCTGTCTGCGGGTGTTCCACGAGCGGGGCTTCAGTCTGGGTTAGCTGTCCGTCGAATCCGGGCGGCGTGACCGGTGCCGGACCTCGGTGATTTCCTTCGCCGAAAGCCCCAGGGAGCGGAGGAACGCCTCGTGGGCCTCCGGCGCCTCCCGTTCGAAGGCCCGGTGCCAGCGCAGGCGCCCCGCCTCGTCCACCCCCGCCTCCTCCAGCATGGCCACCCACCGCGCCACGTCAACGTTGTGGTAGCGCGCCGTCGTCCCCTCCCGGCGCAGCAGGCGGCCGATCAGCCGCTGCTGGGCCCGCAGCCGTTCCACCTCGTCGTTGAGGGCGCCGAGCCGTCGCTCCAGCGCCGTCTCCAGGGTGTCGTCGTCCGCGGCGTCCAGGATCTCCCGGATCGACTGCAACGGCAGGCCCGCCTTGCGGAAGGTTTCGATGCGGGCCATCCGCGCCGCCTCCACCTCGCCGTAGAGGCGGTAGCCGGCGGCACTGGTGCCCGCCGGCTTGAGCAGCCCGATGCGGTCATAGTAGAGCAGGGTCGCGCGGGAGAGGCCGAAGCGGCGGGCAAAGGCGGTGATCGTCTGCGGCTGCATGACGTCTCGGCGTGTCACTGAATGGGTTCGCGGTCGGGCGCGAGCCAGCCGGCCCGCGCCTCCGGGGAGTTTAGGCGCTCGTCGCTGTAGTGGCGCGCAAGCACCCCGCGGGCGTTTTCCGTCAGGTCGGGATTTGCAGCGAGGAATACGTCGAAATCGTCGCGTCCACCCCGCTCCAGGCGTTGCGCCACAATGCGCATGAGCGCCTCGCTGATCGTGTGGTGAAACTTGCCCGGCACGCCGAATCTGGTCGCCAGCCGGAGAACGCCAGTACAGACCCGGGCGTTGGCCTCCTCCAGATCGTAGCGGGCCAGGTGGACCCAGGCCATGTATAGGTGGCCGCGATGGTCGAAGTGCTCGGGGCCGAGCTCGGCGGCATCGAAGCGGGCGAGATAGGTCGAATCGTCGAGGTGCATGGATGTGCCTCCGTGAATGACGGCACGCAGGGTGAGGGGTGAAGCGGTAGACGGGTCAAACGCCGGGTCGGGCGAAGCACGACCGGTGTCCGCCCGGCGGTGTGGTTGCTCCGGCGTGTTCGTCGTGCAGCTCCCGGGCGACGCTTTCCCGCGTTTGTGGCGGGCAAAAAAAAGCCGCTCCGGGGAGCGGCTTTTTGCACTTCCGCGGCCGGCTGCTGCCGCGAATCGTCGTGGCTTCGGGCTCAGTGGGTGAGCATGGCCGCGATGACGATGTAGGTGGCGTAGACGACGCCGACGGCCGGGAAGATGGTCATGGAGAATTTCATGATGGAGATTCCTTGTGCAGAGGTTGCGCGTAAGCGGGCTTCATGGCGTCCGGTGGGCGCCGCTCAGAAACGCTGACTATTCTACTGTACTAATGGACTAAATCAACGTTGGTTGATCTATGTCATTGTCAAGGGAGCGTTTCTTGTCAATGCGCGTCTGCAGCCGGCGCCGTTTCAGCGCGCGGGCAGTGCCACCTCCACCGTCCCGCCGCCATAGCCGTATTTCTGATCCCGCGCCTGGATCACCACCTTGCTGACCCCCGGTGGCACCGTCACCCCGTACAGCGAGCGGGTGAAGGGCTGCTCATCCTGGTGGTCGTGCCACAGGATGCGGGTGCCGTAGACCGCGCCGCCCGGGCCAAGGACCCGGTAGGCATCGGCATAGCGCTGCGGGGTGTCGTAGGGTGAGGAGATGGTGACGTGGAAGTCGAATTTGCCGCCGTTGCCCTGCTGGACCTCCGCCGCGGTGACATTGGGAAAGTGCTGGGCCGCCGCGGCGGCGTCGGCGAGGAACGGCGTCGCCGCGGCCAGCAGCAGGATCAGCAGCCGGCGGCGCCCCCGTTGCGGGGGTGTGGGATGGGCGGGATCGCACTTCGGCATGGGGCCTCCTTCCATAGGTGGGTCACGACTGCAGCGGGGGGCGCCGGCACGTCCGCCCGCGGCACCGTTACGCCAAGCGTACCCTCTTAGCGGGTCAGAATCTTGACCTCCCGCTTGGCCTGTCGCACCCGGGCCAGGCTCATTTCGGCCCGGTTGGCCAGCAGCTTCTCCTTGGCCCGGGCGGCCACCGGCGTGTCGGCGATGATGTCGGCGCTGCGGGTATGGCCGTCGACCGTGACGATGGCGATGCCGAACCCGCTGGGATCGGCCTTGGAGAGCCCGGGGATGTCGTCGGCGACCGTGCCGCCGTCGAGCGTGGCCAGGCGCTGGTGCAGCTGTTCCAGGGCCGCTGCCGGGCGGGCGTCGGACGCTTCGGCGAAAAAATCCCTCACGAAAAAACAATAAATGTGCCTCGGCGGCGCAATACGCGGCCGGCCACCCGTGCCGCCGTGGTTGCCTATGAATTTCAAGGCAAAAGTCCCCTCGGCCGGGCGGCAGCGGGGAGCGGTATTGGCTGGGGCCTGGGGGAGTGCGCCTGGCGGCGGCCGGACGCGCTCAAACGGCGCGCGTTGACGTCACGGTGCACTGTCGGGCGGCGGTTGCGGCCGGGCCAAGAAAAAGCCCCGCCGGGGC
>CAZMMH010000129.1:0-6651 GCA_964567315.1 uncultured Gammaproteobacteria bacterium | reverse complement strand
GCGTCGAGGCTGGCCTCGCCGGCCAGCACCAGGTGCCGTTCCGGGTCCGGGTACTGCTCCAGCATGTAGTCGATGAGTATCTGGTTCATGCGGTTCCAGACGTGGCGCACGTTGTCCGGCACCTGGGTCCGGCGCACCGGCCGGCCCAGCGGGTTCAGGATCACCTTGGAGGTGTTGTAGATGATCGAGGCGTCGAACTCGTTGGAGTGGCCCAGGGCCTTGCGGTAGAGCAACAGGTTTTCCGGGTTGCGCAGCAGGCCGTTGTTGTTCTCCAGGTCATCGAGGTTCTCGGTGCTGTTGAAGAACTCGTTGGGCTTCATGCCCTCGGGCACTTCCAGCGGGATGGGGCGGAAGGGGGTGACGATCTGACGGGGACCGGACTGCATCGGGACACCTATGGGTTCAATTTATGGCTGCATAAGCCCTTGAAATGATGTAAATATCGAAGTGCCGGCCACCATATCACCTTCCCCCGGGAAGGGGTACCGGAGGTGCCGGGAGAATTCGCTGCAGGCTTGAGGGGGGGTGCAATGGACGACGACGGGCGCAGTGACCGGATACGCAAGACCTTCGACACGGTGGCCGCCGGCTACGACCGGCCGGCGTTGCGTTTCTTCGCCCTCAGCGCGGAGCAGATGGCCGATACCCTCGACCTGGGCGGCGCCGAGCGGCTGCTCGACGTGGCCACCGGCACCGGCGCCGCGGCCCTGGCCTGCGCCCGGCGCCTGCCCCACGGGCACGTCACCGGGGTCGACTTTTCCACCGGAATGCTCGACCAGGCGGCAGCCAAGCTGGACGGCCAGGCCAACGTGAGCCTGCTGCCCATGGACATGCAGGACCTGGCCTTTCCCGACGGCCACTTCGACGCCGCCTGCTGCGCCTATGGCCTGTTCTTCGTCGAGGACATGGCCGGCGCCCTGCGCCATATCGCGAGCAAGGTGCGGCCCGGCGGGCGGGTGGCGGTCTGCGCCTTCCACGACGACGCCTTCGAGCCCCTGAGCGGGCACTTCCTGCAGCGTATCCAGGAGTATGGGGTGCAGGTCCCGCCGCTGTCGTGGAAGCGGATCGGCACCCCGGACAAGTGCGAGGCCCTGTTCCGTGACGCCGGCTTCGACGAGGTGCAGGTGCGCCACGCGCCCGTCGGTTATCACCTCAAGGACGCCGGTGAGTGGTGGGAGATCGTCTGGAATGCCGGCTTCCGCGGCCTGGTCGATCAACTGGGCGAGAGCGAGCGGGCGCGTTTCCGCGAAGAGCACTTGGCGGAGATCGACGCCCTCGCCGGGCCCGACGGGATCTGGTTCGACGCCGGTGCCCTGTTCACTTCCGGCGTACGCGTCTGAGCCGCCGCCTCAGCGGAACAGTTCGACGAAGCGGGCGAACAGCGCCCGGTCGAAGTGGTTGGCCATTTTGTCCCGCATCAGGGTCAGCGCGTCGAAGGGCTTCATCGCCTTTTTGTAGGAGCGCTCGGCGGTAAGGGCGTCGAACACGTCGGCGATGCAGCAGATACGCCCATAGAGGTGGATCTGGTCGCCGCCGATCCGCTTGGGATAGCCGCCGCCGTTGATCAGTTCGTGGTGCTCCATGACGATGATACGGCACTCCTCCGAAAGCACCCCGGCGTCGCGCAGCAGCTTGTAGCCCTGGTAGGGGTGGATGCGCATGTGGCGCATTTCGTCCTCGGTGAGGCGTCCCGGCTTGTTGATCACCGCCGGGTCCACCTTGACCTTGCCCAGGTCGTGGAGGAAGAAGCCGGCGCCCAGTTCGTGCAGGTCGTGGCCGTCGCTGCTGGCGAACAGCGCCTTGCACAGCATCAGGCCCTTCACCCCCACGTTCACCGAGTGGGTGTAGGTGTAGAAGTCGTGGGTGGTGATCCGCAGCAGGTTCTGCGCGGTGGCGTCGTCGGAGAGGATCAGCTCGCTCACCAAGCCGATTGCCGTCCGGCTGGCATGAATGTTTTCCGGGCTGGGCGTCTCCAGCAGGCGTCGCATCATTTCCCGGGTGTGGTGGTGGACCGCCCGGCTTTTCTGCTCCGGCGGCAGCCGCTGGTCGCGGATTGCCTCCACCAGGTCGGGCGGCACCAGGGTGTCCGGGTTCCACTCCGGCGGCGGTGCCTGTTCCTTGGGGTCGGCAACATTATCGTCGTGACTGACGCAGGCGAGCTCGGCCACCGGCTCGGGCGGCGGCGTGTCGCTGCGTTCGAAGTCGACCGTCACCTCGCTGAGGGGAGAGGCGCGCAGCTTGGCCAGCTGTTCGGGGTCGGTGATCTTGAAGCGGTTGCGCAGGAACGGGTGGGCGGTCCAGGAGACCGGCAGGATGACGAACATCCCCAACCGCACCTCTTCGACTCTCAGGTTCCTCCGCATGCGGTCGCCCCCGGCATCAGTGCTTGGGCTCAGTCGGCAAGAGGCACGAAGGCCTCCTTGCCCGCGCCGCAGTCGGGACAGACCCAGTCGTCGGGGAGATCCTCGAACGGGGTGCCGGCTGGGATGGCCTCTTCGGGCAGTCCCTTGCGTTCATCGTAGATCAGCCCGCAAACATCGCACAGGTAACGCTTCACCGGCCACCTCCTCGGCGCTCGCTTTGGGGGGATTATGCCAAGGAAGTTCCCGTGGTGTGCATACACCCGCCCGCGGGCGCGGGCAACGCGTACGCTCAGGTCTCGTCGACGCGGAAGAAGCCCACCAGCTCGCGCAGTGCCGCCGCCTGCTCCTCCAGCGACCTGCTGGAGGCTGCCATCTCCTCGACCATGGCCGCGTTCTGCTGGGTCACCTCGTCCATTTGGGTGATCGCCTTGTTCACCTGGTCGATGCCCGAAGACTGCTCCTGGCTGGCGGCGCTGATCTCGGCGATGAGCTCACCGACCTTGCGCACACCCTCGATCAGCTGGTTCAGGGTGGTGCCCGCCTGGTCCACCAGTTGGGTGCCCTCCTCCACCTTGCCGACGCTGGTGCCGATCAGCGCCTTGATCTCCTTGGCGGCGCCGGCGCTGCGTTGGGCCAGTGCCCGCACCTCGCCGGCCACCACGGCGAAGCCGCGACCCTGGTCGCCCGCACGCGCCGCCTCCACCGCAGCGTTCAGCGCCAGCAGATTGGTCTGGAAGGCGATTTCATCGACCACCGAGATGATGTCATTGATCTTGCGGCTTGAGGTGGTGATCTCCTGCATCGCGTGTACCACCTGGCCGACCGCTACGCCACCTTGGGCGGCGGACTCGCTGGAGCCTGCGGCGAGGCGGTTGGCCTCGATCGCGTTGTCCGCATTCTGCCGCACGGTCGAGGTGAGCTCCTCCATGCTCGATGCGGTCTCCTCCAGGCTGGAGGCCTGCTCCTCGGTGCGCTGGCTGAGATCGCTGTTGCCGGCGGAGATCTCGGCCGAGGCGGAGGCCAGGGTGTCGGCCGACTGCCGCACCTCGGTGACCACCGAGCGCAGCGCCTCACCCAGGTTCTTGAGGGCGGTCAGCAGGCTGCCGATTTCATCGGCCCTGGTCACCTCGACGCTGATCGCCAGGTTGCCGCCCGCCAGCTCGCGGGTCACCTCCACCGCATGCGCCAGCGGCCGCCGGATGGCCTGCACCACCAGGGCCAGCAGTCCGAACACCACCAGTGCCGTGAGCGCGAGGGTGATGCCGATGACCGTGGTCACCCGACTCCGCACGGCCGCCTGACGCTGCTGGTTCTCCTCGGCCAACCGACCGTTGACCTTGCCCAGCTCGGTCAGCAGGGGGTCGAGTTGGTGCACCGCCGTCCGCATCTTTTCGGTTTCGTCCGCCGCCCGCCCCACGCCATCGACCAGGGCCTTGAAGTCCCGCTGGTAGGTGTCGAGGTCGGCGCTTATGGTGGCCTTGGTCGGCGGGTCCAGATCGGCCTTGGCGAGCAACTGACGGAAATGGGCCGCCTCGTCGTCCAGTTCCTTGGCGTATTTGGCGGCGCGCCTGGCCAGGAAGTCCTTCTCATGACGCCGCATCATCAGCATCGAAATGGTCAAACTGGGGCGTTGATGCTGCTTGAGCACCCCCTCGATATCGTGCACCGCGTTGCGCAGGGTACCCAGCAGGCCCGCCTTTTCGTCCAGGCCCACCTCGCGCATGGCCGCGGCCATGGCGCCGAAGCGCTCGTCGTAGTTGCGCAGGGCCACACCGATCTTCCCGACCACCGCCTTCTGCTCCGGTGACTTCACCAGGCCGTCCAGTTCGGCGATGACCCGGTTTGCCTGCTGCATCGTCTTCTCATGGGTGTTCAGGTAGGTGGCATCGTGTCGCAGGAGAAAATCCTTCTCCGCTCGGCGTGCCCGCAGCGCCAGGATTTCCATCTGTTGTGCGTCCCTATCGACGCTCCTGACCCGGGCATCCTCCGCGCGCGCGTCGGACTGCACGCCCAGGCCGTACCAGTAGACCCCGCCGATGACGGCGAAGCCGAGCACCACGCTTGCCCCGAGCAGGGCCAGCTTCTGTGTGATCCCCAGGTTGAGGAGGCGGCCGAGGCCGCCGTGGCCGCCGCTGTTGATCTTCAGCTCGACGGCATTCAGGTGCGCGACGATCGCCTGGGACAGGTGGTCGATCACCCCGAACTCACGCTCGGCCGCAACGCGGTCGCCCGCCTCTACCAGCTCGACGATGCGCCGGACCGTGCCGTGCATATGTTCGTGGTCCGATTCGAGCTGCTGCATCTCCGGCAGCCGGCCGAAGTCCCGCATCCCGACGCTGTACAGCCACTCGCCGAGGGAGCACTCCCGATGGGATACGGCCTCGTCCTTGGTCAGCGTCGCCCGTCCATCGAGGAAGGCGCGCAGACGGGTACGCCAAGCCAGGTGCTTACGCCTGGCGTCGGAAAAATCGACCCGTGCCATGAATTGCCCCTCTGCCGCCAGCGGCGGCCATTTTTGTCTTCAGCATAGGCGGTGATCCGCGCCTGTCGAGCCGCCGGGTCTGTTGGGAACACTGTTAAGCGAGCGTTAAGACTGTCCGGTTAAGGTGGACGGAGATTGGCTCAACGGGGGGAGCTGCATGTACCGCAAGGCTGTTTCACTGCTGTTGGTCGGCTTGCTCGTCGTAGGCACGGCGACCGTCGCCTACGGCACCTTTTTCGACCAGGGGTTGGCCGCCAGCGTCGGCGCCATGTTCGGCGCCGGGGAACACGGGCACCGCGGTGACGGTCACGACGATGACGACTAGGTTGCGCCTGCCGCGTGCCCTCGACCTCCTGCTGGTCTGGCACGGCCTGTTTGCCGGCAGCTACATCGTCGCCTACGTCACCTCCGAGGGTGCGCACGGCCTGCACCGCTTTGCCGGCTACGGGCTCCTCGCTCTGCTGACCCTGCGTCTGCTGGCCGCGGCACTGGCCAGGGAAAAGAGCGTCTGGGCCCTGCCATGGGCCCGCCTCTCCATGTGGCGCAATTTTGGCGCCAGGCTGTGGCGGGACGGGTCTGCCGCGCTGGGCGGGCGCACGCCCTTCACACCGCTGTCCGGCCTGTTGCTGCTGGCGATCCTGGTCCCGTTGGCGCTGAGCGGACTGACCGCCGACTGGTGGCGCTGGGACGACTTGCACGAGGGCCTGGCCGAAGCTTCGCTGGCCCTGGTCCTGGGGCATGTGGCGGTGGTCTCCGCAGGCCCCCTGTTGCGGCGCCTGCGGGGCGCCGGGGTGGCCGCCGACGGCTGAATGGACTCGGTCCGTTTCAGCGCCTCGCGAGGGCCCGGCCCAGGGCGTGGGCACGGCGCCTGGCGCGCTCCGGCAGGTGCGGCTCCTGCTGCATGCCGATAAGGCCGGCGGAAACGGACCGATAGGGGCGGGCACCGACGGTGCGCGCCGTGAGCTTCAGTTGCCGGAAGGTGGAGTAAAAGAGCCGGCCCATCCAGCCCGGCGCCGCGCAGGACGACAGCAGCAGCGCCTGCTTGCCGGGTTTGGGCCTGCGCAGGCGGGGCGCGGGCCGGTCCCAGGGCCAGTAGGCGTAGACCAGCAGCCGTTCCGTGAAGCGTTTGAACAGCGCGGTGACGGTATAGTCGTTGGTGGGCGAGGCCAGGATATAGCCGTCCGCGCCCTCGATGCGCGCGATCAACTCGGCCATCCGGTCCTGTTGCACGCATTCGCCGGGCGCCTCACCTGGTTCCTGGGTGCAGTGGCGACAGTTGAGGCAGAATTCGATGGGCCAGTCGCGCAGGTAGACCACCTCCACCTCGGCGCCGGCGGCACGGGCGCCGTCGACCGCCGCCGCGACCAGCTGGTCGGTGATACCGTGCTCCCGGTAGGAGCCGTCGATCGCCAAGATCCGCGGCATGCCATTCCCCCCCATCGGGCTCCGGAACCCTGCTCCAAGTCTAGCTCCCCGGGCCCGGTGGCGCCGTCGCGGCCGCTGCTCAAAGGTCGGGTCGGGCGCCCCGGCCGCCCCTGCGCCGTTCGCCCTTGTCGTTGGGCGTGAAATCCTTCCGCCGGGCCTGTGCCCACGGCTCAAGCGGCTCCGGGGTCAGTTCGCGGCACTACGCCCCGGCTGCCCCGCCGACGGCGCAGGGAGGGTCGGCGCGGACGATTCCACGCGATCTTCAAGATTCGGCCGACGGCTTCACTTCACGGTGCATTGGCCTAGGCTTTAGACATGGGGTTTTTGCGTACCGACGGCGCCGCGTCGGGCATGGGTGATGTCGATGGAACTCGAACCGCT
>CAZMMH010000128.1:0-6694 GCA_964567315.1 uncultured Gammaproteobacteria bacterium | reverse complement strand
GGCCGCCTTGAGGATGCGGCCCATGGAGCGGTAGTTCTGCTCCAGCATCACCACCTCCAGGTCGGGGAAGTCCTCCTTCAGCCGCGCCAGGTTCTCCGGCCGCGCGCCGCGCCAGGCGTAGATCGACTGGTCGTCGTCGCCCACCACGGTGAGCCCCTTGCGGTTGCCCACCAGCAGCTTCACCAGCTCGTACTGGCTGATGTTGGTGTCCTGGTACTCGTCCACCAGCAGGTAGCGGATGCGCTCGCGCCAGCCGGCCAGGGCCTCCGGGTCCTCGCGGAACAGCCGCACCGGCTGCAGGATCAGGTCGTCGAAGTCGAAGGCGTTGTAGGCTCGCAGGTGGCGCTCGTACTCGGCATAGAGCAGGGCCGCGGCCTGGCCGTGGGCGTCCTCGGCGGCGGCCAGCGCCTCCTCGGGGCTGAGCATGTCGTTCTTCCAGGCGGAGATCTTCCACTGGAACTCGCTCACCTGCTCGGCGCCGAACTCCTTGCGCCCGAGCTCCTTGAGCAGCTGGCCGCTGTCCTGGGCGTCGAAGACGGAGAAGCCGGCCTTGTAACCGATGCGCTTGTGCTCCGCGCGCAGGATGTTGAGGCCGAGGTTGTGGAAGGTGGAGACCCGCAGGCCGCGCCCCTCCCTGCCCTCCAGCAGGGCGCCGACCCGCGCCTTCATCTCGCGGGCCGCCTTGTTGGTGAAGGTGACCGCGGCGATGCGCCGCGCCTCCAGCCCCTCGTGGCGCACCAGGTGGACGATCTTGTGGGTGATCACCCGGGTCTTGCCGCTGCCCGCGCCGGCCAGGACCAGCAGGGGGCTGTCGCTGTGGCGGACTGCCTCGCGCTGGCGGGGATTGAGTTTGGGTTCCATGGAGTCGTCGGTGGGATCGGTGCGGGACGGCGGGCAGGCAATTGTACCAGTCGCGCCGCTCCGCGGTGGAGCACGCGGCCCCGGACTTGTTATGCTGGCCCCATACCCGAACCCGCAAGACCGCCGCCTAGCCGCGGTGGAGGATTGATTTTGAGCGAAAAACCCACGGTCGACTTCCCGCGCCTGCAGGCCGACATCGAGGCCCTGGCGGCCATTGGCAGGCGCGAGGATCACGGGCTTTACCGTATGGGCTTCAGCGACGCCGACATGGAGGCGCGGCGCTGGTTGATGGGGCGGATCGAGTCCGCCGGCCTGACCGCGCGCATGGACGGGGCGGGCAACGTCTTCGCCCGCCTGGATGGCGAGAACGGCCACCCCAGCGTGATGACCGGCTCCCATCTGGACACGGTGCCCGGCGCCGGCCACCTGGACGGCGCCCTGGGGGTGATCGCAGCCGTGGAGTGCCTGCGCCGGATCAAGGAGCTGGGGCTCGCCCTGCGCTTCCCCCTGGAGGCCGTGGCCTTTGCCGACGAGGAGGGGCGCTTCGGCGGCCTGTTCGGTTCCCAGGCCCTCTGCGGCCAGCTGACCCCCGAACGCATCCTCACCGCCCGCGACTTGGACGAGGTGAGCCTGGTGGAGGCCATGGAGGCCCACGGCCTCGATGCCATGGGCGCCCTGCGCGCGCGGCGCACCCCCGACTCGGTCCAGGCCTTCGTCGAGCTGCATATCGAGCAGGGGCCGGTGCTCGACCGTCAGGGGGTCGGGGTCGGCGTGATCGATGCCATCGCCGGACTGTTCAAATGGGAGGTGCAGCTGATCGGGGTGCCCAACCATGCCGGCACCACCCCCATGGCCATGCGGGTGGACGCCTTTCAGGGGCTGGCCGAATTCGCCGGCGAGATCAATCGCATTCTGGAGGAGCACGGCAGCCCCCGCAGCGTCGCCACCGTCGGCCGGGTGGAGCTGTCGCCCGGTGCGGCCAATGTGGTGCCGGGGCGGGCAACCTTCTCGCTGGAGGTGCGCGACACCGCCCCGGCGGTGCTGGAACGGCTGGCCGACGCCTTCCGCCGCACCCTCTCCACCATCGCCCGCCGCCGCGGGCTGATGTTCGAATTCGAGGTGCTGAGTGAGATCGCCCCGGTCAAGTGCGACAGCGGCATCGTCGAGACCATCGACGGCGTTACCCGCGAGCTCAATATCGCCGCCCTGCGCATGCCCAGCGGCGCCGCCCACGACACCCAGATCATGGCCGGGCTGACCCGTGCCGGTATGATCTTCGTCCCCAGCCGCGACGGCCGCAGCCACTCGCCGGCGGAGTGGACCGCGTGGGAGGATATCGAGATGGGGGCCAACGTGCTGCTGAACACGCTGTTGCGCCTCGCAGGATAAAAGGCCGCGTTTAGTGCTCGAGTGCGCCGCGCGTAGGGTAATTTGCAAGAATCGAAAGGTCGGTGCGCGGCATTCATCGCCTAGTCACTGGCTACTCAATACTTTTTCCAGTTGGTAACGGAGAAGCGTTCCATGGCCACCCCCACCGACGAAGCCAAGTTGCAGGACGACCCCTTCGTCCACATCGACCCCCTGCGCGAGACCTATCGCGAAGCGATCGTCAACGTGCCGAAGGCACAGGAGTCGCTGGAGGAGCACCACACCGCCCTGCTCTGCATCGACATGCAGTACCTGGATGCCGCACGCGGCCACGGCGTGTTCGCCGACGCCGCCAACTCCGGCATTCCGGTGGAGGCTCAGGATTACTACTTCGACCGGGTGGAAACGACCGTGCTGCCCAACGTGCACCGGCTGCAGGAGGCCTTCCGCCGCAACGGCCTGGAGGTGATTCACACCCGCATCCAGTCCCTCACCCGCGACGGCCGCGACCGCGGCCCGGGTCACAAGCGCCTCGGCCTGCACGCCGCCCCCGGCTCCAAGGAGGCGGAGTTCATCGAGGAGGTGGCGCCCGTGGGCGATGAGATCATCATCAACAAGACCGCCAGTGGTGTGTTCAACTCCACCAACCTGGAGTACGTCCTGCGCAACATGGGCATCACCGGGCTGTTCGTGGTCGGCGTCTACAGCAACGAGTGCGTCTCCACCGCGATACGGGATGCCTGCGACCTGGGCTTCTACGTCACCCTGATCCAGGACGGCTGCGCGACCGTGACCCCGGACCTGCAGAGCGCCACCATCCAGACCATGAAGGACCGCTACGCGCGGGTCATGACCACCAATGAGGCCCTGACGGAGATCGACCGGGTGGTCGAGAGTTGACCTCTCCGTGGGGGCGAAGATCTTTGAGTGAAACCACCGAAAACACTGAAGACACCGAAGCGGAACGGGTTCGCCTAGGTCTTTCGGTGTCTTCAGAGCCTTCGGTGGCCCCCCTGGGTTTGTGCTATTTCGGTCCGGCGTAGCGGATCCCGACCACATACAGCACCCGCTGTCCGGTCGGCGTCGCCACCACCACCTCGTCGTCCACCGCCTTTTTCATCAGGGCCCGGGCCAGGGGCGAGTCCATGCTGATCCAGCCGCGCTCCGGTTCGAATTCGTCGGGGCCGACGATGCGGTAGGTGACCTCCGTGCCGTCCTCTTCCTCCAGGGTCACCCAGGCGCCGAAGTAGACCCGTGACGGATCCGCCGGCTGCCGCTCCACCACGGTCATCCCCTCCAGCCGCTTGCGCAGGAAACGCACCCGGCCGTCGATCTCGCGCAGCTGCTTCTTGCCGTAGATGTACTCGGCGTTCTCCGAGCGGTCGCCCTGGGCCGCCGCCTCGGAGACCGCCTGGGTCACCTGCGGCCGTTTCACCCGCCAGAGAAAATCCAGCTCCTCCTCCAGGCGCCGTTTGCCCTCGGGGGTGATGTATTTGGAACCGGGTTGTTTCGGGGGGCGCCATCTGCCCATGGCCGAATTCTCGCGAGGGGGTCGCCTGCGCTGCGCGGGCGGGTCCGTTCAACGCATCTTATCCGCTAAGGTTGCGGTGGAAAAACGTCACGTGCGTCGCCGATGGTTCAAGCTGGATAGCCGTGGCGCAGGCGCCGCAGGTACGTGGTGAGGTGCCTGCCTGCAAACACGACAGGGTCCCAGTTCGTGGTGCCCAGGCGTCGTCGTTGCCTCGGCGTGACCAAATAGACCAGGGCGGTCATGGATCGTTCGCCCACCGGCTGCACGCGCACCACGCGGCGCCGATAGAGCGGGCCCTCAAACTCATCCAGGCGGCGAATCGCCTTGCGGTCGAGGCCCCGGTAGAGGGTGCCGCTCACCTCGCCACCCGCTCGTGGTGTCAGACCCGGGTAGACGGCACCGCGCACGGTCAAGCGGACATGCCCCTTTAGGCAGGCGGGGCTCGTCCGGAAGCGGCGGCCGGTTAGCGCGCGCATGACCTGGGGAAACTCCAGCGTGCCGTAGGCGAACAGTGCATGGCCACCCACGTCAGGCGTCTCCCGGGCGTGGCCGCCTCAGTACGGAGAGTGAATAGATGCCGGCCGCCAGCAGGGTCAGGCTGCCGAACAGAAAGACCTGTACCAGGGTGGCGGCGACCAAGCCGACGGCGCCGTCGCCGCCGACCGCCGTGAGGGCCAGAACGAAGGCGTATTGAAAGGTGCCCAGGTAGCCGGGGGCGGTCGGGATCAGCGTGCTCAGGCTGGCGGCGCCGGTAAGCACCAGCAGCGGTGCGGGCCCCATGGGGTGGCCCAGCGCCGTCAGCACGCAGGCCAGCGCACCCGCCTCGCCCAGCCAGACCAGCGGTGAGAGCGCCGCGGCCGTGCCGGCGGTGGGGCGACGCAGGGCGGCCATGCTGTTGCGGAAGTCGGCCAGCCGGCGTTGCAGTCCACGCGTGGCGGTGTCGCCGCTCCTGCGTCGCCCGAGGAGCATGGCCGCCAACAGCGCCGCGCCAAACAGCGCTGCTCCCAGGGTGGCAGCCTGCCAGAGGATTTCCCGCTTGGCGTTGATCGCGGCGGTCCCGGTATCGAGCAGCAGCAGGCCGCTGCCGAGCAGAATGACGATGGTCAGACCGTCCATGCCACGCTCGAGCACGATCGAGCCCAGGGCCTCCGAGCGGCTGAGACCGAGGCGGCGCTTGGCGTAGTCGGCACGAAACAGCTCGCCGAGGCGGGCCGGCAGCAGATTGTTGACCGCATAGCCCATGATCAGCGTCTCCGCCACCGCCCCCAGTCGCGCTTCGGGTGCGCTCGGGCGCAGCAGCAGCTGCCAGCGCATTGCCCGCAGGCCCATGGTGGCGAGATAGGTGACGATCCCCGCGGCGATCCATTCGGGGCGCGCCGACAGGCTGAGGTCGCGCAGTTGTGCCAGGTCGTGGCCGCGCAGGCTGAGCCACAGGAACAGACCGCCGATGCCGATGCCGGCTGCCGCCTGAAGGCTTCGGCGCTGCAGGATGGTCGTAGGCATCGGCTCAGAAGCGGTATTTGAGCAGATACCAGAGCGCCTTGAGCCCGTCCTTCCAGTTGATCTTCTTGCCCTCGTGATAGTCGCGGCCGTAGTAGGTGATGGCGGTCTCGTAGATCCGCCAGTGACGCGCGCGTGCCACCTGGGCGCTGAACTGGATTTCAAAGCCGAAGTCGTCCGCCGCCAGTTGCAGGCTCTCCAGCACCTCGCGGGTGAACATCTTGTAGCAGACCTCCACGTCACTCAGGGTCTGGTTGTAGAGCAGGCTGAATATGAAGGAGATCAGGCGGTTGGCGAAAAAGTGGTGGAACTGCAGCGAGCGGTGGCTGCGACCGAAAAAGCGTGAGCCGAAGACCACGTCGGCGATGCCGCGCTCGGCGATCAGCGGCCACATGTAGCGCCAGTCATCCGGATCGTACTCAAGGTCGGCATCCTGAATGACGATGGCCTCGCCGGTGGCGGCGGCCAGGCCGGTGCGCAGGGCCGCGCCCTTGCCCTGGTTGTGCTCATGGAACAGCACGCGGAAGGCGATGCCGGCCTCAGCTTCGCTGGGCAACGGTTGCAGTTCGGCCCGGCCGTCAGTGTCGATGGCGACCCCGGCATAGCGGCCGTCGGCCTCGCCCAGGTTGTCCCAAAGCCATTCGCGGGTGCCGTCGTGGGAGCAGTCGTCGACGATGACCAGTTCCTTTTCGACCCCGGGCAGGGCCTTGGCCACCAGGGGCAGGATACGGCCGATGGTGTCGATCTCGTTATAGGCGGGGATGATGACGGACAACTTCACGTGGGTACTCCGCGATGTGGGCTAGAGGCCTTTCTCCGCGAGCAGGCCTTCGAAGTAGGCGATGGTGCGGGCAAGGCCGTCGTGCAGTTCGGTGACCGGCTGCCAGCCCAGCAGTTCACGCGCACGGGTGATGTCGGGCCTGCGCTGGCGGGGGTCGTCGGTCGGCATCGGCCGGCTCACGATCGGTGAGCGCGAGCCGGTCATTTCCACCACCAGTTCCGCCAGTTCGCGCACGGTCATTTCCACCGGGTTGCCGAGGTTGATCGGGCCGCTGACCTCGTCGGGGCTCGCCATCAGCCTGACGAACCCGTCGATCATGTCGTCGACGTAGCAGAAGGAGCGGGTCTGCTGGCCCTCGCCGTAGAGGGTGATCGGCTCGCCGCGCAGGGCCTGGAGGATGAAGTTGCTCACCACCCGGCCATCGTCGGGCTGCATGCGCGGGCCGTAGGTGTTGAAGATCCGTGCCACCTTGATCGGCACACCGTGCTGGCGGTGATAGTCGAAGAACAGGGTCTCGGCGCAGCGCTTGCCCTCGTCGTAGCAGGCGCGCGGGCCGATGGGGTTGACGTTGCCCCAATACGCCTCCTGCTGCGGATGTACGTCGGGGTCGCCGTAGACCTCGCTGGTGGAGGCCTGGAAGATCTTGGCCTTGG
>CAZMMH010000127.1:4273-6740 GCA_964567315.1 uncultured Gammaproteobacteria bacterium | reverse complement strand
AGGAGGGAAAGGTAGAAGGTAGAAGGTAGAAGGTAGAAGGTAGAAGGCAGAAGGCGGAAGGCAGAAGGCAGAAGGCAGAAGGCAGAGCGAGTGTGGTGGGGATTTGGGTGTCGCTACTGAGGGAACGAGAAAGTAGGCAGTAGAACGGTAGACGGCAGGCAGAGGGTGCCTGCGTTTGGCTTTCCCCTGTCGACTGGCTGCTGTCTACCGTCTACCGATCTCTGCTCGCCCCAGCTCAAGGGGGAAAGGGTATGGGCGAAGGATGAAGGATGAAGGCGCGGGTCTCCGGCCTTTGTCGGCCGCCACGGAAGGGATGATTGGGGCGGATTTTTTCACCATTGCGTAACAACATGCTTGACAGAAAGAGGCCCATTTAGCAAAATGCCGCCTCCTTCGGGGCTATAGCTCAGCTGGGAGAGCGCCTGCATGGCATGCAGGAGGTCGGCGGTTCGATCCCGCCTAGCTCCACCAAACAAAACCGGGTCCGCCAAGGCGGACCTGTTTTTTACGGGACACGTCCCCTTCGTCTAGAGGCCTAGGACATCGCCCTTTCACGGCGACGACAGGGGTTCGACTCCCCTAGGGGACGCCAACACCGATCCCTCCCTCGCGGAGGGATTTTTTTTGCCCGTCTATTGGGGGCCCGGCCGCCGGCACAGCTCCAGCCGCGCCTCCTTGTCCGTCGCCGCCAGGGCATCGTCGAGCAACTGCTGCAGCCGGGCCGGCTTGCGTTCCAGAATCAGATAACCCTCGTCATTGGCGACATACTCGGTCTTGGCCTTGCCGTCTCGCAGCCGTTGTGCCAACTCCAGGCCCGGGAGCCGCAGGTAGAGACGGTCTTTGCCCCGTTCGGCGGCGAGGTAGGTGTAGAGGGGCAGGAACAGGAACTCGTCGCCGTCGCCGTGGGAGGCGGGCCGGAACTGCAGGAAATCCCCGCCGCCGCTCCGGTAAAGGCGGGCGGCGAAATCGCTGCGCAGGCGGCTCATCTCCGCCGGCAAGGTCGCCAGCAGCTCGCCGGCCTTGGCGCCTGCCCGGATGTGGACATTGAAAGCGCCACCCGCCTTTTGTGGGTCACAGGCGGACCAATGCCCTTCCAGCCATGCCGCCGGCGCAGGGGCCTGATCCGCGAAGGCCGGAAAAAAGAACCAGCTGGAGCGGAAGTCCAGCTTGAACCCCATGGCCGCCAGCGGCAGGGGCAACAGGCCCAGCAGCACGGCCAGCAGTTGCAGCCGCCAATCACGTTGTCTTTTCATCGTGCTCCTCTCAGGTGCAGTTGCAGCGAGTGGGACGTCCCTTTGCGGGCCGGGGCGCTGAAGCTGATCCTCTGCTGGCTGGCATCCCAGTGCAGGACGGCAGCAGAGTAGGGGCTGTGGAAGCGGTCCTGCTGCCGGCGCAGAAAGGCCTGAACCCGATCAGGCTCGATGCGCGCTGCCAGGATTGCCCGCTTGGCGTTGTACAGGGTGATCAGTCCGTCGAGGTCACCCAGCCGCTCCAGATAGCCGCCGATCGCGGGCCGTGCCATCGCCCAGTAGAGGGTGCCAAGCGGGTTGCGCAGGTAGTCGCTCCAGCCGAGGGGGCGTTCGAAATGCACCTCCGCCTCGGACCAGCGGTTGGCGGGCGCCTCACTGGCGGCGGCCCAGCCGGCGTAGGCGGCCTGCGCCCGGTTGAGGCTGCGCCGAGGTTTGAGCAGGGGATCGAGCAGGCGTTTGGTGACGGTCTGTCGCCCTGCACCCAGGGCGCCCTCCTTCTTCAGCCCGCGCACCATCTGCGCCAGGGAGCGGAACTCGGAACCGGCGGCGCGCCGCATGGAGCGTTCGTCCAGGCTCAGGGGCGCGATCGCAGGGACGGTATCGGGCCCAACGCCGTTCGCGTCCATCAGTTCGGACAGGGTCAGAATATCCCGTTGCACCATAGCCGCGGCCACCATCTTGAGCAGCAGGGTGTCGGCCCCGGCCAGCAGACGGCGGCCGAAGGCCAGGTCCGCCTGCAGCTCGGCCAGTCCCGCCGCGCGTTCGCCCGCCAGGGCCCGCGAGGCGGCCAGGGTGGCGTCCAGTCGCTGAATTCGCATCAGGCCGGAAACCCGGGGTATCGGCGTGCAGATGCCGGGGGTCAGGGTGGTGGCGTAATACCGCTGGCCGCGCAGGGCCCGGTAGCGCTGCAGCAGGACCCGTTCGCCCGTCGCCAGCGCCCGTAGCTGTGCCCCTTGCGCCTTCCAGAAGCCCAGGCACGCGTTTTCGCCGGGATCACAAAGCTTGCCGACGGCAGGCGCAGGCTGGAGAGGCGGGTCCGACCAGTCGGGCGAGAGCCGTAAGGCCTCGCAGCCCTTGGTCATCATGTCGCCGCGGGCCTCGGCCGCGGCGATGGCGGCGTTGGTCTCACGTACCGCCCGTTCGCCTTCCGTGACGGGATCCAGCCCCTTGGCGGCACCGAAGCCGACGATGGCGAGAAACAGGTTGTCGGCCGGCGG
>CAZMMH010000127.1:0-4173 GCA_964567315.1 uncultured Gammaproteobacteria bacterium | reverse complement strand
CATCGACGTTGTAGGCTGGGACGCCATGGGCAACAGAGAGCAACTCGGGCTTCGGCCACGATGACGGCGGTCCCGGCAGCGGAACTCGCCTGGCGCATCGGCGGACCCCAGGGCAGCGGAATCGACACGGTCGCCAATCTCTTCGCCCGCGCCTGCGCCATCGGCGGCCTCGAGGTTTTCGGCCGGCGCGAATACCACTCCAACATCATGGGCCGTCACAGCTACTTCGACATACGGGTGGCCGACGTGCCGCTGTATTCCCACCGCGAGATGGTCGACCTGGTGGTCTGCGACGAGGCCGAGAGCCTGGCGCGCCACGCCCTGGCGGTGGTGGAGGGCGGCTGCATCGTCCACGCCGCGGCGGACGCCGACGTGGCCTTCGATAGGATGGCGCTGCTCGATCCGCCCCTGCGCGCGGCGTTGGAGGCGCGCCTCGACGAGGCGGGCCTGGCCCACTCCACCGCCGGCCTGCTGGCATTGGCGCAGACGCGCGGCATCACCTGTGTTTCCCTCGATCTGCGCAGCGAGCTGAAATCCCTGGAGGAGCAGTTCGCGCTGGCGCCGACGGTGGCCGCGCGGGTCGGCAACACCCTGATGCTGGCCTGCTCCTGCGCCCTGCTGCAGATGCCAGAAGCCTGGCTGGCGTCGGCAGTGGAGGCGGTCTTCGGCGCGCGCCCGGAGCGCAGCCGGCTCAACCTGGCCGCGGTGAGCCTTGCCTATCGGGCGGCCGCCGAGCAAGCACCGCTGCGTGGTATGCCGGCGGGCGCTGGCAAGCCCGGTCAACGGCTGCTGCTCAACGCCTGGCAGGGCGTGGCCCTGGGCAAGCTGGCGGCGGGGATGGATTTCCAGAGCTACTACCCCATCAGCCCGGCCACCGACGAGAGCAGTTGGCTGGAGGATCGGCGCCAGGGACTGGCCGAGGCCGGGGCGGCGGCACCGCTGATGCTGCAGGTGGAGGACGAACTGGCCGCTGCCGCCAGCGCCTGCGGCGCTGCCCTTACCGGAGCCCGGGCCGCGACCGCCACCTCCGGTCCCGGTTTCTCGCTCATGGCCGAGACCCTGGGCTGGGCCGGCATGAACGAGCTGCCGCTGGTGGTGACCCTGTACCAGCGCGGTGGCCCCTCCACCGGCATGCCGACCCGCACCGAGCAGGGCGACCTGCAGGGGGCGATCTACGGCGGGCACGGCGAGTTCCCGCGCATGGTGCTGGCCTCGGGCGACATGCCCCAGTGCTTCGAGGATGCGGCCCGCGCCTTCGACTACGCGGAGCGCTACCAGCTGCCGGTGATCCACCTGCTGGACAAGGCGCTCACCTCGACCACGGTCAACGTGGCGCCGTTCAGCGCGGCGGGGCTGAAACCGGATCGCGGGCGGCCCTACGTGCCGACCGGCGCCGCGACCCACGCCGAGCGCTTCGCCCTCACCGAATCGGGCGTGTCGCCACGGCCCTGGCTCGGTCAGCCGGGGGGAGGCTTCTGGACCACCGGGGTGGAGCACGGCGAGGACGGGCGGGTCAGCGAGGACCCGGCCAACCGCGAACGGATGATGGAGAAGCGGGCGCGCAAGCTGGTCCTGGCGGCGGAGGAGATCCCAGCGGCGCAAAAGCTGGCGCTGTTCGGTGATCCGGACGCGGCCCTCACCGTGCTCACCTGGGGTTCGGTCGCCGGCCCGGCGCGCGAGGCCTGTGATCGGCTGTGCCGCGAGGGGGTCGCCGCGCGGGCGATCCAGCTGCGGCTGTTGTGGCCGTTTCCCGCCCAGGAAATCGACGAGCTGTTGGCTGCCGCTGCACCTCTGGTGGTGGCGGAGAACAACTTCAGCGGCCAATTGGCGAACCTGCTCAGCGCCGAGACCGGCCGCCGCTGCGATCACCGGGTGCTCAAGTACAGCGGCCGGCCGATCTCCGGCGAGGCGCTATATTCTGCCCTGCACGCCATTCACGCGGGGCGCGGCGAGCCGCGCATGGTCCTGCGCAACCCCCTGGAGTGATGCCTCATGCACGAGCAGACCATCAGCTTCAAGGCGTACCAGTCGGATGCCACCCCCGACTGGTGCCGCGGCTGCGGCGACTTCGGTATCCTGCGCGCGCTGGAAAAGGCCCTGGCCCAGCTGAGAGTGGAGCGCGACCGCCTGGCGCTGTTCGGTGGCATCGGCTGCTCCGGCAAGACGCCCTACTACCTCAACGGCTACGGTGTACACACCCTGCACGGGCGGCTGCTGCCCTTCGCCGTGGGCGCCAAGCTGGCCCGGCCCGAGCTGACGGTGCTGGCCCTGGGCGGCGACGGCGACGGCCTCTCCATCGGCGCCGGCCACTTCGTCAACGCCGGGCGGCGCAACGTAGACCTCACCTACATCCTGTTCAACAACGGCGTCTATGGCCTGACCAAGGGCCAGGCGGCGCCGACCCTGGGACGCGGCGAGCAGCTGCGCACCATGGCCGAGCCCAATCTCCAGGGTGCGGTAAATCCCATCCTGCTGGCCCTGACCGCCGGCTTCAGCTGGGTGGGACGTGGCTACGCCTACGACGTGCGCGGCCTGGTGGCCTTGATCGCGGACGCCATCGCCCACCCGGGCCTGGCCTATCTCGACGTGCTGCAGCCCTGCCCGGTCTACAACGACCTGCACACCGAGGCCTGGTATGCGGGCAATGGCCAGCCGCGGCTGTACGACCTGGCCGGTGCCGGCCACGACGCCCTGATCCCGGCCGGCGGCGACGCCCGCGAGGCGGCGGCGGTACGTGCCGGGGCCTTCGCCCGGGCCCAGGAGTGGGGCGAGCGGGTGCCGCTCGGGGTGTTTCTGCGCGACCTGTCGCAGCCGCTGTTCGGGGCTGCCGCTCCGGCGGCGGAGCAGCGGCCCGCGGGTGATCCGTTGGCCGCGGCGATGGCGCCGCTGCGGGTGGGCTGAAGCGGCGGTTGCCGCGGCCCGGCACGCGCGCAATGCTATGCAGGATAAGAACCGATAACGGGACCGACCGCCATGAGTGAGACCGATAGCGCCGCGGCGCCGCCGCCCGCGGAGGAGGAGAACCTCGAGCCGCGCCATATTAGCGACCTGCGCCTGCAGCGGGCGGTGGCCCACCTGGACGGCATGGTGCAAGGGTTGCTGGGCTTCCTGGAGGGGCCGAAGCGCTCCATCTGCGTCTGTTTCCCGGTGCAGATGGACGACGGCACGGTGCGCATGTTCGATGGCTTCCGGGTGGTGCACAACCGGGTGCTCGGCGCCGGCAAGGGCGGCATCCGCTATCACCCCGAACTCACCCTGGCCGAGGTCCAGTTCCTTGCCGCGCTGATGACCTGGAAGTGCGCCCTGGTCGACATCCCCTTCGGCGGTGCCAAGGGCGGCGTGGTGTGCAACGTGAAGGCGCTCAGCCAGGAGGAACTGCGGCGCATCACCCGCCGCTTCATCACCGAACTGGGGGACAACATCGGCCCCCACACCGATATCCCGGCGCCGGACCTGTATACCTACGAGCAGACCATGGCCTGGGTCTACGACACCTACGACATCATGCACCCGGGGCGCAACAACCTGCCGGTGGTGACCGGCAAACCGCTGGACATCGGTGGCTCGGCCGGGCGCCTGGACGCCGTGGGCCGCGGCGTCCGCTACGCCACCGAGCGGCTGCTGGCGCGCAAGGTGGTGCCGGGGCTGGAGTCGCTCAAGGGCGCGCGGATCGTGGTGCAGGGCTTCGGCAACGTCGGCGGGGTGGCCGCGCGCATGTTCCGCGACGCCGGCGCCCTGGTGATCGCGGTGAGCGACTCCGAGGGCGGGATCTGCTCCGACGCGGGCATCGACCTGGAGGCGGCGGCCGAGTACAAGGCACTGCACGGCACCTTGGCCGGCCTGCCGGAGACCCTGAGCGTGACCAACGAGTCGCTGCTGGAGCTGGAGTGCGACATTCTGATTCCCGCCGCCGTGAGCAACACCATCCACGCCGGCAACGCGGCGCGGATCATGGCCAGGCTGGTGGTCGAGGCGGCCAACGCGCCGGTGACCCCGGCCGCCGACGACATCCTCGCGGAGCGCAAGATTCCGGTGATGCCGGACATTCTGGCCAATGCCGGCGGCGTGGTGGTCAGCTATTTCGAGTGGGTGCAGAACATCGAGAACGAGCGCTGGGAGCTGGCGGAGGTCAACAGCAAGCTGAAGGCGAAGATGCACGGTGCGGTGAACGAC
>CAZMMH010000126.1:581-6779 GCA_964567315.1 uncultured Gammaproteobacteria bacterium | reverse complement strand
TCTGCCAGGCGTTCATCACGAAGGTGTCGTTGACCGAAACGCAGGCGATGGTGTCGACGCCGTGCTCCCGGAACACCGGCGCCAGCTCGTTGTAGCGCGGTACGTGGGAGGACGAACAGGTGGGGGTGAAAGCGCCGGGCAGGGAAAAGACGACCACGGTCTTGCCGCGGAAGATCTCGTCGCTGTTCAGGTCGACCCACTCGTGGCCGCGGCGGACACGGAAGTCGACGGTGGGTACTGGCTTGCCTTCGCGGTTCTCGAACATGGCGTTTCTCCTCAGGCTTCGGGCGGCCCGTTGCCGCGTCACGGGGATTACCTTAGCGATCGCATAACGATAGGGGAAATGGTTTGTTCCGATAAATCTGATAGGTGCCAACGATTGCATTCCTCCGGTGGTAGAATCGCCGCCGATCGCCCACCAAGGAGCCCACATGGCCCCCGAACACTTCATCCCCGGCAAGGACGCCTCCCTGGAGGCCTCCATCGAAATCCTGCATGGAAAGCTGCGGGCCAGGGGCTTCCACGTCGAGGAGCACTCCTGGCTCAATCCGGTGGAGAACATCTGGTCGGTGCATGTGCGCGAGCGGGACTGTCCGCTGCTGTTCACCAACGGCAAGGGGGCCTCGCGCCTGGCGGCGCTGGCCAGCGCCCTGGGCGAATTCCTCGAGCGCCTGAGTTGCAACTACTTCTGGGCCGACTTCTATCTCGGCGACGCCCTGGCCCGGCGCGGTTTCGCCCACTATCCCGACGAGCGCTGGTTTCCACCGGAGTCGGACGGCGACTGGCCCGCGGGGCTGCTGACCCCGGAGTTGCGCGAGCTCTACGACCCCGAGGGGACGCTGGAGGCGGAGGCCCTGGTGGAGCTCAATTCGGGCGCGCCGGAGCGCGGCATCTGCGCGCTGCCCTACCGGCGCGAGCGCGACGGTGCCACGGTCTGGTTTCCAGTGAACCTGATCGGCAACCTTTACGTCAGCAACGGCATGTCCGCCGGCAACAGTCGCCCGGAGGCGCGGGCCCAGGCCCTGTCGGAAATCTTCGAGCGCCACGTGAAGTTCCGCATCATCGCCGAGGGGCTCTGCCTGCCCCAGGTGCCGGACTCGGTGATCGCCGGCTATCCGAAGCTCGCCGCTGACGTGCAGGCGCTGCGCGAGGCGGGTTTCGGCATCCAGGTGCGCGATGCCTCCCTGGGCGGCCGCTACCCGGTGATGAACGTGACCCTGCTCAACCCCCACGACCAGGGCTGCTTCGCCAGCTTCGGCGCCCACCCCCGATTCGAGATCGCCCTGGAGCGGGCCCTGACCGAGCTGCTGCAGGGGCGCGCGCTGGAGGCCCTGGAGGGCTTTCCCGCGCCGACCTTCGAGGTGGAGGAGGCGGCCGAGCCGGAAAACCTGGAGACCCATTTCATCGATTCCAGTGGCGTGATCGCCTGGCGCTTCCTCGGCGAGCGCCCCGACTTCAGTTTCCACCACTGGAATTTCAGTGAGACCACCGAGGAGGACTGCGCGTGGCTGATCCGGCGGGTGCACGCCGACGGCCGTGACGTCTACATCGCCGACTACGAGCACCTGGGGGTCTACGCCTGCCGCATCCTGGTGCCGGGCATGTCGGAGATCTACCCGGTGGACGAACTGGAGTGGGAGAACAGCAACGTGGGCAACCGCCTGCGGCCCCTGATCCTGCGCCTGCCCGCGCTCGGCGAGGACGAGTGCGCGGAACTGCTGGGCGCCCTCGACGAGCTGGCCCTGCCGGAGGAGCGGCCGCTGGCGGCGTTGATCGGTCTGGCCCCGGACGCCGGTTCGTTCTGGGAGGACCTGCGGGTGGGCGAGCTGCGCACCCTGCTAGGGCTGGCCCTGGGCGACGAATCCCTGGTGCGCGAGGGCTGCGACTGGGTCGGCCACTTCGCCCAGATCGACCCCCGGCGGCGGCGGGTCTACCGCTGTATCGAGTGCCTGCTGGGGCTGGAGACGGTGGAGCCCTTTGGTACGGCGCTGGCGGAGTTGTTCGGCACCGAGACCGTGGCGACGGCCCGGGCCCTGCTCAGCGGTGAGTTGCGCTTCTTCGGCGTGCCCGCCCTGGGGGAGGAGCTGGCCGGCTGCAGCGCCCACCGGCGCCTGCTGGAGGCCTACGACAAGCTGCACGGCCCGGCCTGAGCCGCCGCCCGTCCCCGGGCGGCGGTCGCCCCATTGCGGCTCAGCGGGCCGGCTTTTTCTTGCGTCCGAAGATGCCGCGAATGGCCGCGCCGATGCCGACAATGGCCGCCAGCACCAGCTTCTTCGCCGCCAGCAGCATGGCGAACAGCTTGGCGAACAGCCCCGCCTTCGCCGCCACCGCGCCGCCGACCAGGGCGGCCAGGCCGTAACCGGCGACCTTGTCCATCGAGGGGTCGAAGTCGCCGTAGCGCGAGCCCTGCTCGAAGTTGGTGAAGGCGATGACCTTTTGCATCTCGCCGCGGATCGATGGCAGCTGGTCCATGGCCGAGATCGCGTTCAGCTCCAGCACACCCTTGCGACCGAGGACCCTCACGCAGTAGTTGAGGGTGTCCATGCGGTTGTCGCCGACCTTCAGCTCCTTGGCCCAGTAGAGCTTGTGCGAGGCCTTGTCGTAGTGGGGCGGCTCCGCCCAGCCGACCAGGGTAAGTGGCGGATAGCCCCGCTTGCGGCGTGCCCCGTTGCGCTCCTGCACCGCCCCCTGCATCTTGTGCAGCAGCTCGGTGTAGTCGATGGAGTCGGCCTCGTCGTCCGCCACGTGGCCATCGTCGGCATAGGTGATCACCACCCCCCAGCCATCGTCGTCCAGGGGGCTGCGGTCGGCCGGGAAGAGCATGCCCAGGGTCTTGGCCCCCGGCGGGTTGCCCCAGGCGTCCACCAGCACCCGTTCGGCGTCGTTCGGGCCCAGATAGCGGAAGCTGGAGGGGATGTCGAGGGTGGCGAGGCCGCCGGGCAGTGCGATCCGGCCGTGGCGGTATTTCAGCGAGGCCTCGAACTGTTGGCGGGTCATGCCCTGGCTGCCATCGGCGGCGAGGGCGCAGAACGGCAACAGCAGCAGGCTCAGCGTGACGATGGTGCGGCGGAGCATGGGTATACCCTCCCTGGCAATGTGGAAACAGTCTTCGCGACCGAGCATACGGGGCCCTTGGACCTGGTGGCAACCGGGTCTTCACGCTCCGTTGCCCCGATCGCGGTCGATATGGGTGATTTGAGGACAATTCCCGGTGTCTCGCCCGGTGATTTGGCTGCTAGGCTAGCGGCGGAGAGGGCCTTTTCAGGTCCTCGGGGGGAGGCAAGACAATGACCAGCAGCCACACCTATCACAATCTGTCCGACGCCGAGTTGGCACAGATCCGGGCCCGCGCCATGGAGCGCCGCCTCGGCCCGAACGAAGTGGTGTTTGCCGAGGGCGACGAAACCGATTGTCTCTACTTCATCGAGTCCGGCAAGGTCTCGGTGTCGATCCAGAAATTCACCCTGAACGATGAGATCGCCGCGCTCGGTCCGGGCGAATATTTCGGCGAGATGGGTGTGTTGAACAACGGCCGGCGCGCTGCCACCGTCACCTCGGTCAGTGACACCTGTCTGCTCAGCCTGGACAAGCAGGCCTGCATGGATCTGTTGGCGGCGGATCGGGAGCTGGCCAGGAAGGTCGAGCGGATCTTCGACCGGCGAAACGCCGACCTGCTGCGCAAGGAGAGTGTGGGCGAAGGCGCCTCCATCAGCATCAAGGGCGACCCGTCCCTGCGCGAGTCGGCCTTCGACCGCCAGCGCTACGAGAGCGTCGCCGACAAGGTGCTGCCGCAGCTGGTACCGCGGCTGCGGGAGATGCTGCTGGAACGCAGCGTCTACGACATCGTGATCCACTTCAACAGCGGTGAGGTGCACCTCGGTTCGGTGTTCGCGCCGTTCCACACCGAGATCCACCCGGCCAACAAGCTGGTGGACGAGTCCTACGTGGCGCGGCATTTCCCGCCGCTGGCCTACGAGACCAAGGTGGGGATGATCCGTCACCTGAACGGCGTGATCGCCGCGGGCGAGCGCTTCGCGGAGCTGCCGGAGCATATCGGCAACGCCTACCGTGCCTACCACGCGGAATGGCAGCCACTGCCGGCAGAGGACATCGACCGCACCGTGATGCGCCTGACGGACCTGCGCAAGATCCCCAATTTCTACCTGCGTAACTTCGCCATCAACATGACCCGCAACGTGATCCGCATGCAGTTCAACTGTGACGGCACCCATATCATCAGCGTGCCCGAGTTCGAACAATTCCTGGAGGACAACATTCCCCTCGAGTAGGATTGACCGCCGGATGTGACGTTGAGCGATACTTCGACAAGGAGCTCGACCATGCGTGTGTTGAAACCGTTGCTGTTCGCCGGCCTGTTGGCCGCCTCCCATACCGCTGCCGCCTTCGAGCTGCACAGTAGTGACATCCAGGCCGGCAAGCCGATGCCCAAGGCCCAGGAGTACAGCGGTTTCGGCTGCGACGGCGGCAATGTCTCGCCCGAGCTGTCGTGGTCCGGCGCCCCGGCCGGGACCAAGAGCTTTGCGGTCACCGCTTACGACCCCGATGCCCCTACCGGCAGCGGCTGGTGGCACTGGGTGATCTTCAACATTCCCGCCGACGTGCACCACCTGGCGCGCAACGCCGGCGACCCGGCGGCGGACCTGGCGCCGAAGGGCAGCGTGCAGAGCCGGACCGACTACGGCAGCATGGGTTTCGGCGGCGCCTGCCCGCCCAAGGGTGACAAGGCCCACCGCTACCAGTTCCGGGTCTTCGCCCTCAACGTGGCCCATCTGGATATACCGGCCGACAGCTCCGCGGCGCTGGTGGGCTACAACCTGAACGGCCATAAGCTGGGCGTGGCCGAACTGCAGGCGACCTACAAGCGCTAAGGATCGGGCATGCGGGTGGGCCCCGCCGCCCACGCCGCATCGGGCCTGCGGCGGGACCGTTGGTTGTGCCTGTGGCAAAGGCGGGGGAGTACGGCGCCGTGCCGATGCCGGATCAATTCAGGCTGTTCGCCGACGACAACCGTCTCATGCACCGGCGCTGGTACGATGCCGCCGGGCGGTTGTCGGGCGAAGAGCTGCGCCGGGATCGGGGCGCCTTCTTTCACTCGGTGCTCGGTACCCTGAACCATATTCTCGTCGGCGACATCATCTGGTTGCAGCGCTTCGCCAGCCACCCGTCCAGCGCCGAAAGCCTCGCGCAGGTCGCGAATATGCTGCGGCCCGCGAGGTTGGACTCCATTCTCCATGATCATCTGGAGGGGCTCAGGTGCGAGCGGGAGCGCCTCGACGACATCATCACCGAATGGCTCGGGGCACTGTCCGAACGCGACCTCCAGGGGTCGGTGACCTACAAAAACATGGCCGGCCAGCGGTTCCGCAAGCCGTTTGCCAGCCTTGTGAGCCATCTGTTCCTGCATCAGCTGCACCACCGCGGGCAGGTCACGACGCTGCTGTCGCAAACCGGTGTGGACTTCGCTGATAGCGATCTTGTCGAAATAATTCCGGAAGGTGTATGAGTGCGCGCGATGCCTTTTGACGCGGCTGGGAAGCAGCGAAAAAAGGGCGGTGAGGAGTCAGCTGTCCTGGCGGGTCGAGTCGCTGAGCCGGCGAATCAACCGCCGACGGGCAGCGCCGTCTTGTCCACCACCCGCCGCATCACGAAACTGGAGTGCACCCCGCTCACTCCCTCGATGCGGGTGATCTTGTTCAGCAGCAACTCCTGGTAGGCCTCCATGTCGCGGACGATCACCTTGAGCTGGTAGTCGGCGTCCTGGCCGGTGATCAGCAGGCACTCCAGCACCTCGGGCAGCTCGCCCACCCTGGTCTCGAAGTTCTCGAAGCGCTCGGGGGTGTGGCGGTCCATGGAGATGTGGATCAGGGCCGTGAGGCTCAGCCCCAGCTTCCTGCCATCCAACTGGGCGCGATAGCCGAGGATCACCCCGGCCTCTTCCAGGGCGCGTACCCGGCGCAGGCAGGGGGAGGGCGACAGGCCGATGCGTTCGGCCAGCTCCTGGTTGCTGATCCGTCCATCCTCCTGCAACACCTCGAGAATGCGCCGGTCATAGCGGTCGAATTGCATCGTTGGGTGCTCCAATGGATCGCGTTGGTCAATAATGCCTCAAAATTTGAATGTTGAGCAAGAAAATTGCCAAGCAATGGGCAACATGAGGCAAGAAGGCAAGCACCTGCT
>CAZMMH010000126.1:0-571 GCA_964567315.1 uncultured Gammaproteobacteria bacterium | reverse complement strand
CCGTTCATGGCCTAATCTGTCCCTGTCCCGTTACCCGCGGGCGACAACGGCCCCCGCTAACCCGGCGCAGGGCCATCCGACACCGCCTCACGAGGGCGGAAAACGGCCGGGTCATATCGGGGCCCGGATTGAAAACGGCAGACTGAGGAGCCCAACGTGAACCGCTTCGACCACCGCAAATACCGCGCCGTTGCAGGCGTGCCCATGGCCCGGCGCCAGTGGCCCGGCCGAACCCTTCAGCAGGCACCGCGCTGGGCCAGTGTCGACCTGCGCGACGGCAATCAGGCGCTGCTGGAGCCCATGAACGTGGCCCAGAAGCGGCGCATGTGGGCGCTGCTGGTCAGGCTCGGCTTCAAGGAGATCGAGATCGGCTTTCCGGCGGCCAGCCAGCCGGACTACGATTTCGTGCGTTGGCTGATCGAGGCGCAGCAGATCCCCGACGACGTCACCGTGCAGGTGCTGGTGCAGGCGCGCGAGGCGCTGATCGCGCGCACCTTCGAGGCCCTGCGCGGGGCCAAGCGGGCCATCGTGCACGTCTACAACTCCACCTCCACGGTGCAGCGCGAACGGG
>CAZMMH010000125.1:0-6801 GCA_964567315.1 uncultured Gammaproteobacteria bacterium | reverse complement strand
CGGCGCCGGCCAGGGCCATCAGGCGGGCCGCTTCCGGATACCACTGATCCCAGCAGATGAGCACGCCGAGACGCCCGACCGAGGTGTCGATGGGGGTGAAGCCGAGGTCGCCTGGGGTGAAATAGAACTTCTCGTAGAAACCCGGGTCGTCCGGAATGTGCATTTTGCGGTAGGTGCCGGCGAGGCTGCCGTCGCTTTCGAGGACGGCCACCGTATTGTGATAGAGACCGGGCGCGCGACGTTCGAAGAGCGAGCTGACGATGACCACGCCGAGGTCGGCGGCGACCGCGCCCAACTGCTCGGTGGTGGGGCCGGGGATGGTTTCGGCCTGATCGAAGCGGTCGGTATCCTCGGTCTGGCAGAAATAGACCCCGGTGTGCAGCTCCTGGAGCAGGATCAGGCGCGCCCCCTTGGCGGCGGCCTCGCGGATGCCGTCGATGCTGGCGGCGAGGTTGGCCGCGCGATCCTCGCTGCAGCGCTGTTGCACCAGGCCGACGGTGAGGCGCTTGTGGGTCATGGCTGAAACTCTCCGTACGGCGGTGAGAGGAGGGGCTGGCTGGTTTGCTCAGGCGAGCGGCGGTAGCACGCCGGCCGGCAATTGCATGGTGACGCAGTGCAGGCTGCCGAACTGGTGGATCAGGGGCAGGCAGTCGATGCCGATCACCTCGCGCCCGGGGAAGCAGTCGGCCAGCAGCTGCAGGGCTGCGGCGTCCGCCCGGTCGCGGTAGGTGGGCACCAGCAGCGCACCGTTGATGATCAGGAAGTTGGCGTAGCTCGCCGGCAGACGCTGGCCAGCGGAATCGTACTTGGCCTCGGGCCAGGGCAGCGGCAGCAGGCGATAGGGCTCGCCGTTGCGGCGGCGGAAGGCGCGCAGTTCCGTCTCCATCGCCTTGAGCGGGGCGTGATGGGGGTCGGCAGGGTCGTCGCAGGCGGTGTAGACGATGGTCTGGGGGTCGCAGAAGCGGGCCAGCATGTCCACGTGGCCGTCGGTGTCGTCGCCGGCCAGCTCGCCGGCCGAGAGCCACAGCACCCGCTCGAGGCCCAGCAGGCGGCCGAGTTCGGCCTCGAGCGCCACCCGGTCGAGTTGCGGGTTGCGGGTGGGCGCGAGCAGGCAGCTCTCGGTGGTCAGCAGGGTGCCCTCGCCATCGACCTCGAGGGCGCCACCCTCGAGCACGAGTTCCTGGCGTTCGAGCGGGGTGGTGCCGAAGTGGCCGAGGGCGTGCAGGGTGGGGGTGACGGCATCGTCGAGCTCGGCCGCGTATTTGCCGCCCCAGCCGTTGAAACGGAAATCCAGCAGGCAGGGCCCGGCCGCGTCGAGCACCGTGAGCGGACCGTGGTCGCGGGCCCAGCTGTCGTTGGATGCGACCACTGCGAGGTCGACCCGCGTCAGGTCGACGCCAGCCTGCGTGAGCAGGCCGCGTATCTCGTCGTCATGGCGGCCGTCGTGGGTGCTCACCAGCAGGCGCTCGAAGCGGGTGACCGCACGGGCAATGGCGACGAACACCGGTTCGACCTCGGCGAGCAGGGGCTTCCAGTCACCGAAGGCGTGGGGCCACGTGAGCATGACGCCCGATTGCGCCGCCCATTCGGGCGGCAGCCGGCGTGCGGTCGGATTGGACATGAAGACTTACTGGGCGGGTGCGGTCGGTTCGGCGGGTGCGGGTGTCGGGGCCGGCTCCTTGCGGTTCACCACCGAGTCGAGCACGTACTGATACTCGAAATAGACGGTGAACTTGCCGTACTTCCAGCGGGTGATCGGCGGCTTGCCGACGGCCGGGGCCTTTTCCGAGGGGGTGCCGTACTTGGCCTCGACCTGCTTCATGGTCATGCCGCGGGTGGGGCAGTCGCTGCAGGTGTCGGCGCCGATGGAAACGGTCTTGAGCACGGTGCCCGACTCGGTCTCCTGGGTGGTGGTGTCGGCGGCGAATGCCGGCGCGGCGAAGAGGGCCGCGGCGAGCAGCACGGTGCGCACATACGTCATGACCGGTGTCCCCTGAATCCTTGAAAAGTGGATGACTCTTGGGCGGACTATAGCACCGGCACAGGCACCTGCCAAAGGCCCTCCGCACGCGCGCTTGCGGGTGGCCTATGGTAGTCTTTTCTGGCCGGTGAGGCGCGCACGACAACGACAATGGTTACCGGATCTGCATGACATCCAGCGACGATTCCGATCTGCAAGGGGTTTCCGGCGCTCTGGGGCTCGCCGAGGGCCTGGCGGAGCATCGCATCACCGTATTGCTGATCGATGACCAGGCCATGGTCGGCGAGGGTGTGCGGCGCATGCTGGCGGATCAGAGCGATATCGATTTCCACTACCAGGGCGACCCGACCAAGGCGATCGAGACCGCCCTGGAGGTGAAGCCGACGGTGATCCTGCAGGACCTGGTGATGCCAGAGGTGGACGGCCTGACCCTGGTGCGCTTCTTCCGCGGCAACCCCCAGACCCGGGAGATCCCGCTGATCGTGCTCTCCACCAAGGAGGAGCCGGTGGTCAAGGCCGAGGCCTTTTCCCTCGGCGCCAACGACTATCTGGTCAAGCTGCCGGACCGCATCGAGCTGATCGCCCGCATCCGTTACCACTCCAAGGGCTACATCGCCCAGTTGGAGCGCAACGCCGCCTTCCGCGCCCTGCGCCAGGAGCAGGAGAAGGCGGAACGGCTGCTGCTCAACATCCTGCCGGAGGCGATCGCCGAGCGGTTGAAGAACGGCGAGAACAACATCGCCGACTACTTCCCCGAGGCGAGCGTGCTGTTCGCCGACATCGTCGGCTTCACCGAGTTGTCGACGCGGGTGACGCCGGAGGAGCTGGTGGCGGAGCTGAACGAGATCTTTTCCGCCTTCGACGCCCTGACCGGCAAGCACGAGGTGGAGAAGATCAAGACCATCGGCGACGCTTACATGGTGGTGGCGGGCCTGCCGCGCCCGCGCGACGACCACGCCGCGGCGCTGGTGGAGATGGGCCTGGACATGCTCGACAGCCTGGCCGAGTACAACACGCGCAAGGGCGGGAACCTGGGGATTCGCATCGGTGTCAATTCGGGACCGGTGGTGGCGGGGATCATGGGCACCAAGAAGTTCATCTACGACCTCTGGGGCGACACCGTGAACACCGCCAGTCGCATGGAGTCCCACGGGGTCGAGGGCGGGGTGCAGGTCTCCCAGTCGACCCTCGACCTGCTGCCCGAGGGGAGCTACGGGATCGAGCCGCGGGGCTCGATCAAGGTCAAGGGCAAGGGCGAGATGCAGACCTACCTGGTGGGTCGGTGCGCGTGACCGGCCAATAACGCACGAACTCGGAAAGGGCAGCAATGGGCGAGGAAAACTGGGCGGGCGGCGAGCGTCGCAAGGCAGTCGGCACGGCGGTCGAGTTCCAGGTGATGCTGAACGACATCAGCCGGCGGATCAAAGAGGCGGACAACTTCTTCGCGGTGATGCCCGATATCCAGCCGGACATGCTGCGTCTGCTGCGCGCCGAACGCATGACTGTCTACCAGCGCAGTCGCCACAATCAGGAGATCGTCTCCAAGTTCCTGACCGGCAGTGAGTCGCGCGAGATTCGCGTGCCCCTGACCAATACCTCGGTCGCCGGCTTCGTGGCCCTGGCTCAGAAGGCGGTGCGGATCGGCGACGTCTACGACGCCCAGGCCCTCAAGCAGATCCACCCCAACCTGCATTTCGACTCCTCCTACGACAAGAAGAGCGGCTACCGCACCCGTTCCATGCTGGCGACGCCGATCAAGCACGGCAACGTGCTGCTCGGCGTGCTGCAGGTGCTGAATCGCACCGACGGCGGGGCCTTTACCGACGCCGACCTGCAGAACGCGGTGCGCCTGGCCAACGTCATCGCCGAGAAGTTCAGCTTCGAGCTCGGGGCCGTCAGCGGGCCGTTCGAGTTCCTGGTGAAGAATCACAAGCTGAACGAGGTGCGCTACAAGGAGATGGTGCGGCGCTCCAAGGCCGAGAAGATCGACCTCGCCGACCTGCTGATGGAGGAGGAGGGAGTCAGCCGCGAGGAGATCGGCGAATCCCTGGAGCACTACTACCAGGTGCCCTACATGGGCTACGACCCGGAGCTGGAGATTCCCCGCGATCTGATCGACAAGGTCAGCGGCAATTACCTGGTCAAGCAGTTGTGGGTGCCGGTGGAGGGGGATCGCAACGAGGTCACCGTGCTGATCGACGACCCCACCGACACCATGCGGATCATGGAGATCCAACGGGTGCTGAACGCCCGCAACTACGTGTTCAAGGTCGGCCTGGCACGGGACATCCGCGCCTACCTCGGCGCGCAGGACGACGGCACCGACGCGGTCGGCCTGCTCAACGAGCTCGGCGACGAAATGGAGGGCGGCGGCCTGGAAGAGGACAAGGCCGACACGGTCGACGACCTCAACGAGGGCGCGGCGCCGATCATCCGCCTGGTCAATCGGGTGATCCTCGAGGGCTACAAGTCCGGGGCCTCGGACATCCACATCGAGCCCGGCAAGGGCAGGGCGCCGACTGTCGTCCGCTATCGGATCGACGGCGTCTGCCGCGAGGTGCTGAAGATTCCGGCGGAATATTCCGCGGCGGTGGGTGCGCGGGTAAAGGTGATGTCCAGCCTGGACATTTCGGAGCGGCGCCTGCCCCAGGACGGCAAGATGCTGGTGCGCTACCAGAACCGGCCGATCGAGCTGCGCGTGGCGACCGTTCCCACGGTGCACGGCGAGGGCGTGGTGCTGCGTATTCTTGCCGCCAGCGAACCCCTGCCGCTGGACAAGCTCAACCTGAGCGGCCGCAACCAGGAGGCGCTGGAGGAGTGCATCGGCCATCCCCACGGCATCTTCCTGGTGGTGGGGCCCACCGGTTCGGGCAAGACCACCACCCTGCACTCGGTGCTCGGCCAGCTGAACAAGCCGGATCGCAAGATCTGGACCGCCGAGGATCCGGTGGAGATCACCCAGCCGGGGCTGCAACAGGTGCAGGTGAAGCCGAAGATCGGTTTCGATTTCGCCAGTGCCCTGCGCGCCTTCCTGCGCGCCGATCCGGACATCATCATGATTGGCGAGATGCGCGACGAGGAGACCGCCAGCGCCGGCGTCGAGGCCTCCCTCACCGGTCACCTGGTGCTCTCGACCCTGCACACCAACTCGGCCCCGGAGACCATCACCCGCCTGCTCGACATCGGTCTCAATCCGATCAACTTCTCCGAGGCGCTCACCGGCGTGCTGGCCCAGCGCCTGGTGCGCACCCTCTGCCCCAAGTGCAAGGAGGCGAGTCCGGCCAGTGCCGAGGAGTACGACCTGCTGATGCACGCCTACGGCGCGGAGCTGTTTTCCGAACTGGGGGTGCAGCGCGAGGGCCTGCAGCTGCACCGGGCCAAGGGTTGCAGCCACTGCGGCAACACCGGCTATCGCGGCCGCACCGGAGTGCACGAGCTGCTGGTGGCCACACCGAGGATTAAGGCGATGATCTACAAGGGCGGTACCGCGGCCGAGCTCAAGCGGGCGGCGGTCGAGGAGGGCATGCGCACCCTGCTGCAGGACGGCGTGTGGAAGGTGATCAAGGGCGATACCGACATGGACCAGCTGCGCCGCGTCGTTTCCGACTGAGCGCCCGCCGTCATGTTCCGTCCCCTGCAGCTTTTCATCGGCCTGCGCTACACGCGCGCCAAGCGCCGCAATCGCTTCATCTCCTTCATCTCCTTCAGTTCGATGCTGGGCATCGCCCTCGGCATCACCGCCCTGATCACGGTGCTTTCGGTGATGAACGGCTTCGAGAGCGAGATGCGCGAGCGGATCCTCGGCATGGCCTCCCATGCCACCATTTCGGGCCTCGATGGACGCCTGAACAACTGGCAGGCGGCGGCCGTGGTCGCGCACAAGACCCCGGAGGTACGCGGCGTGGCCCCGTACATCCAGGCCGAGGGGATGCTGGCGGCCGGCGACCGGGTGAGTGGGGCGCTGATCCGCGGCATCGATCCCAAGCTCGAACCGCAGGTCTCGGTGATCGGCAAGAAACTGCAGGTGGGTCGTCTCGATCTGCTGCGGCCGGGTGAGTTCGGCATCCTGCTGGGGCGGGAGCTGGCCTGGAGCCTGGGGGTACGGGTCGGCGACAGGGTGACCCTGATCACCCCGGAGGCCAACGTCACCCCCGCCGGCATGCTGCCGCGGCTCAAGCGCTTCACCGTGGTCGGGATCTTCAGCATCGGCATGTACGACTACGACCGCGGCATGGCCTTCATCGACATCGACGATGCGGCGCGGCTGTTCCGCTACGGCAAGGCGGTGACCGGCCTGCGCCTGCGCCTGGACGACCTGTTCCAGGCACCGCGCGTCGCCCGTGAACTGGCGGCGCGGCTGCCGGGGGAATACCGGGTCCGCGACTGGACCCAGGATCACGCCAACTACTTCCGCGCCGTGAGCACCGAGAAGACCGCGATGTTCATCATCCTGCTGCTGATCGTGGCGGTGGCCGCCTTCAACATCGTCGCCACCCTGGTGATGGTGGTCACCGACAAGCGCAGCGACATCGCCATCCTGCGCACCCTGGGGGCCTCGCCGCGCTTCATCATGGGGGTGTTCGTGGTGCAGGGGACCGTGATCGGTTTCGTCGGCACCGTGATCGGGACCATCGGCGGGATCCTGCTGGCGCTCAACGTACCGGTGATCGTGCCCTGGATCGAACACACCTTCCACGTCCACTTCCTGCCGGCCGATCTCTACTACATCTCCGAACTGCCTTCGCAGCTGCGCATGCACGACGTGGTGCGGATCAGCAGCGTGGCCTTCGTCCTCAGCGTGCTGGCGACCATCTACCCGG
>CAZMMH010000124.1:0-6803 GCA_964567315.1 uncultured Gammaproteobacteria bacterium | reverse complement strand
AGCGGCTCATCAGCTCGCACGTTCGTGCTCGCGCTCACGTCGGCTGCGTTTGTCCGCTGGACAAACGGTCCTGGCTCACTCCCACGTGAAAGCAGGTCGCCGCCAAGCTCTTAAACAGGAAGCCCCCGAATGACGCTGCCGTCAGGGGGGGCGTGCGAAGTTTTTGTTCCGGCTTCAGTGGGCGGCTAGGCGCGCCAGTTCGGCGAGAATTCCGAGTACCAGCTGCTCACCCTTGCTGCTCATCCCTTTGCATAGCCGCTCGGGGTCACGCTCGCCGTTGAGCATGGGACGGATGGCGCCCGCCAGGCGGGTCATGTCGCCGCCGGCCTTGCTCATCATTTGCGCCATGTTGGCCAGCAGTTGCAGGGCCTGGGTATCGCCGCGCCCGGCGGCATCGATCATGTGGGCAATGCCCGGGGCTGCCATCTCCGGGTCGGTCGCCGCGTCCGGATCCGGCAGGGTTGCCGGATCGTGGATCCCGCGCAGGATGGCCTCGGCGATCACGCGATCCTCTTCGTCGTCGAGCCGACCGAGGATGCCGACATCGCGGGACCCGCCGAGGATCTGCCGCAGCACCGGCGCCAGGCTGGTCCAGCCGTGGGTCTCGGCCGCGGCGATCAGCTGCTCACCGAGGGTCCGCTGCTCCGGGTCCAGGCAGGCCATGGCCAGCTGCTTGATGAAGGCGGCGTGGGCCTGAACGATCTGCTGGTGTTTCGGCGGTAGGCTCGGCATGGCTGACTCCGCGGCGTGGGTGCTCGGCGCCTACTATACCGTAGGCGTCAGCGGGCCGGGTGGTGGACCAGCAGCGCCTCCGGCACGTAGTGGTGGATGACCGCGGGGAGTTCCAGGCAGATGCCCGGTACCGGGCGGACACTGACCCACAGGGTGTTGATGCGCAGGTTCATGTCGGCGAAGACCACGGCACGGCCATACAGGGCCAGCACCTTTTCGATCCTGCCGAGGACCTCGTTGACCTCGTGACGCGGACGCCGGTTCAGCCGCGGCAGGATCATCATGAAGTCACTCAGCAGGTGGCCGTATTCGTCGCGTACCGGTACGCGCTGCCACAGGGGCGTGCCCGGCATCAGCTGCCGGGAGCGGCCGAGCGCGCCCGCCGTGGTGTGTGCAGCGACGCCCCGAACGGCCATGCGAACCGGTTGTTCCGTTCAGACCCGGAACTGGGTCAGCAGCAGTTGCAGCCGCTCCGCGAGCTGCGCCAGGTCCGCGCTGGCGCCATGGCTCTGGTTCACGCTCAGCGACGCCTCCGTCGCCGTGTGACTGATGCTGGCGATCCGGCCGTTGACCTCCTCCGCCACCCGCTGCTGCTCCACGGCGGCGCCGGCGATCTGCCCGGTCATGTCCGAGATCGTCGAGACCGCGCCGGCGATGGCGGACAGCGCGTCGCCCGCCTTGGCCGCCGCGTCCACGCTGACCCGGGTTTGGGCGCGGCCCTGCTCCATCAGCGTCACCGCCTGCTGGGCCCGTTGCTGCAACTGTTCGATGATGGTCTGGATTTCCTGGGTGGACTGGGATGTTCGCGAGGCCAGGGTCCGTACCTCGTCGGCGACCACGGCAAAGCCGCGCCCCTGCTCGCCGGCGCGGGCGGCCTCGATGGCGGCGTTAAGGGCCAGCAGGTTGGTCTGTTCCGCGATGCCCCGGATTACGTCGAGGACGACGCCGATATTGTTGCTGTCGGCCTCGAGCTGGCGGATGGTTTCGCTGGCCTTCTCCACCTCGCCCGCGAGGTTGGTGATGGCATCGATGGTCTGGGTAACCACTTCACGGCCGTCCTGGGCATCGCGGTCCGCATCCTTGGCCACGTCTGCGGCTCGTCCCGCATTGCGCGCAACCTCCTGCACGGTTGCGGCCATTTGGTTCATCGCCGCCGCAACCTGCTCGGTCTCTGCCTGCTGGTGGGTCACCCGGTGGGTGGTGTCGTCGGTGACCGTCTGCAACAGGCCGGTGGATTCGCTCAGTTGACTGGAGGTGTCGCTGATCTGGCCGATCATGGTCCGCAGGTTGTCCGTCATTTGGTTGACGCTGCGCACGATCTCACCGATGACATCGTGACTGACGATCGCGCAATGGTGGGAAATGTCGTTATTGCTTATCGCACGGGCGACGTCGGCGATCCGCCGCAACTTTTTCAGCAGCACCACGTTCACCAGCCAGTAATTGAACACGCCGATCGAGGCCCCGGCCACCAGGCAGCCGAGGGTGAACCAGGCGAGCATGCCCGGCTTCCACTGGACGAAGAAGTGGGCGTACAGCGGAAATACCATGCCTACCAGCACGCCGAAGGCGACCGACGAGATCAGCAGGGTGCGCAGGATGCTTTTTTTCATTGTGGCTCTCTCCGGGCCGTCCCGCTTTGATGGGTTCTCAGCCGATTATGCACGTGGCGTAGTGGCAGACAAAGCCGCGGCCCGCGGACCGTCCGGAGACCGTATCCAGCCGAATTGGCAGGCACCGACAGCGCCCATCCCCGGGAATATTAGCGACCCGCCGCTATGCAACTTGAACATGCGCCGGCATGGTCAGCTGATAGAATACGCCGATGGAAACCCGCTTCGCCGTTCTCGCGCACCTCGCCGACGGCCAGTTCCGCTCCGGCGAGCACATCGCTGGCGCCCTCGGCCTCAGCCGCGCCGCGGTATGGAAATCGGTCGCTTCTCTGCGTGCCCTCGGCCTGCCCGTGGACGCCGTCCGCGGCCGCGGCTACCGCCTGGCGCAGCCGTTCCGGCTGCTGGCGGCCGAGGCGATCCTCGCGGGGATGGCGCCCGCGCGGCGGGCGCGCGTCGTCCGTTTGGAGATACTCCCCCTGCTCGATTCCACCAACGCCCATCTGCTGCGCACGCCGGCACTTCCCGCGGAGGGGTTTGCCGTCTGTCTGGCCGAGAGCCAGAGCCGCGGCCGCGGCCGCCGTGGGCGCGACTGGGTTTCACCCTTTGGGGCCAATCTCTACCTCTCCCTGGCGACGCTCCTGGAGGCGGGCCCCGCGGGCCTCGACGGCCTCAGCCTGGCGGTGGGGGTGGGGCTGGCGCGTGCCCTCGAGCGGGCAGGCGCCGGCGGCCTGGGATTGAAATGGCCCAACGACGTGATCTGGCGCGGGCGCAAACTGGCGGGTGTGCTGATCGAACTCTCCACCGACCGGGACGGGCGCGCCCGCCTGGTGGTCGGTGTCGGCCTGAACGTACAGATGCCGCCTGCCGCCGCTACCGGAATCGACCAGCCTTGGTGCGACCTTCGCGAGGTGCTGGCGCAGCCCGTCGCCGACCGCAACGCCCTGGCGGCGCAGGTGATCGACGAGCTGGTGGCGACCGTGGAGGCCTTCGCGGTGGAAGGGCTCGCGCCGTTCATGGCGGACTGGGAGCGCCTGGACGTTCTGCGCGGCTGCGTCGTCGAGTTGCAGCGGCCGGGGCGCGCCGTCACGGGCACGGTCCGCGGCATAGATGCCGCGGGCGCCCTGCTGCTCGAGGCCGACGGCGGGCTGCAGCGGGTCACCTCGGGTGAGGTCAGTGTGCGGGCCCGGCCATGATCCATCTTGTGGATCTCGGCAACACCCGACTCAAGGTGGCCACCCTGACGGCCGACAGCTTCAACGAGGTGCGGGAGTGCGTCCATCGCGGGCGGCCGCTCGGCGAAAGCCTGTCCGAGCTCTTGCCGGCGCTGGCGCCGAGCGACCGGCTGCTGGTTGCCAGCGTCGCCCCGCCCGAGCAGCGCGAGGCGTTGTACGCCTGGAATCGTCAGCACGGCGGCGCCCGGGTGGCGTGGCTGGCGGCCCAGGCCCACGCCTTCGGCGTGAACAATGCATATTCGGAGCCGGAGCGCCTTGGCGTCGACCGTTGGCTCGCCCTGGTGGCCGCCCGTTCGCTGACTGCCGGGCCGGTCTGCGTGGTCGATTGCGGATCCGCGCTGACCGTCGACGCGATGGATGGCGCCGGGTGTCACCGCGGCGGCCTGATTCTGCCGGGGCTGGCAGCGGCGGCGCGCGCGCTCGGCGAATCCGCCCCGGCCCTGGCCTCGGTGTCCGGGGGCAGGATCGTAGAATTGGCGGACAATACCGCCGATGCCGTGGCGAGTGGCCCACTGCTCGCCGCCGCGGCCCTGGTGGCCCGGGTTGTTGGGCGCTTGCGCGCCGGCATACAATCGGAGCCCGCGTGTCTGGTGTCCGGTGGGGATGCGGCGCGGTTGCTCCCTTGGCTCGAGGTGGCCCATCGCCATGTGCCCAACCTGGTGCTGCGGGGGCTTGCCCGGGTTGCCCGTGAGAAGGAAAGATGAAAAAGCTTTTTGTCTTCGTGCTGCTCTGCAACCTGGCCCTGGCGGGCACCCTGATCCTGTTGTCGGGCGAGCAGGCCCGCGACGGCGCCGCACCGCCACCACCGCTGCCGGCCTCTGCGGCGCCACTCAAACTGCTCAGCGAGGTCCCGGAAGCGGTCGAGCCGGTCGCGCAGGCACAGGTGGCCAGCGCGCCGCCGACCACGGCCATTGCGGCGCCGGCCGTGCAAACGCCGACCGCCGTGGCCCCTGCGTCGGCGCGGACCCAGACGGAGGTCCCCGCGGTAGAACCGCCCGCGGCCACGCCGACGGCCGTGGCCGCGCCGGAAACGCCGGCGGTGCCACCGCAGCCGGATCTATGCCGCAGCTTCGGCCCGTTCGAGAGCCAGGACGGCGCCGACCAGGCCGGACGGGAGTTGGCCACGGCCGGCTACGACGTCACCCCGCGCACGGCCAATCAGCCGCAGCTCTTCGGCTACTGGGTCTACCTGCCCCCGTTCCCGTCGCGTGCCGCTGCGGCCGAAGCCGCCAAGCACCTGGCCGACCTGGGCATTCGCGACTATTTCATCGTTCTCGCCAGCGGCAAGCGCAACGCGGTCTCCCTCGGGGTGTTCAGCAAGAAGCGCTCCGCGGAACAGCGAAAGGAGCGGATGGAGGCCCTGGGCTTCAGCCCGGTGATCGACGAGCGCTTGCGCGACCACACGGTCTACTGGCTCGACTACCGCGGCAGGAAGGAGATTCCGGAGAGCGTCTGGAAGCCGCTCGCCGGGAAGAATGCGGGGATCAAGCGGGTCGCGCGGGATTGCCCGTGAATTGGCACCGCCCGGTGCATGGTCTAGAATGCCGCGCTCAGGCCGGCATAGCACAACTGGTAGTGCAACTGATTTGTAATCAGTAGGTTCGGGGTTCGAGTCCTCGTGCCGGCACCAACTTCGCGCGGCGCGGGCCACAGGCCCCGCCCCGCCTTCCGGCCCCGCCTTACCGGCCGCGGCCGATACCGTAGTAGACGAAACCCGCCTCTTCCATCTTCTCCGGGTCGTAGAGATTGCGCCCGTCGAAGATCAGCGGTGCCTTCAGCGCCCCCTTGATCCGGCCAAGGTCGGGGCTGCGGAAGACACTCCATTCCGTCATCACCACCAGCGCGTCCGCCCCTTCCAGCGCCTCTTCGGGCCGCTGGCACAGGGTCAGTTGCTCCCGCGCGCCGTAGATCCGCTCCGCCTCCTCCATCGCCGCGGGGTCGTAGGCACGAACCGTCGCCCCCGCCGCCCACAGTGCCTCCATCAGTGTACGGCTGGGCGCCTCGCGCATGTCGTCGGTGTTCGGCTTGAACGCGAGGCCCCACAGCGCGAAGGTTCGCCCGGCGAGATCTCCGCCGAAATGGGCATGAATCTTCTCGAACACCCGGCTTTTCTGCCGCTTGTTGACCGCCTCGACGGCACGCAGCAATTCCGCCTCGTAGCCCACCTGGGCCGCGGTGCGCTCCAGCGCCTGCACGTCCTTGGGAAAGCAGGAGCCGCCGTAGCCGGCGCCGGGGTAGATGAAGTGGTAGCCGATCCGCGGGTCCGAGCCCATGCCGACACGCACATGCTCGATATCCGCGCCCAGCCGTTCGGCCAGGTTGGCCAACTCGTTCATGAAACTGATCTTGGTCGCCAGCATGGAGTTGGAGGCGTACTTGGTCAGTTCGGCCGAGCGGATGTTCATCTCGATCAGGCGGTCGTGGTTGCGGTTGAACGGCCCGTAGAGGCTGCGCAGCAGTTCGATCGCGCGGCTGCTGTCGCTGCCGACGATGATCCGGTCGGGGCGCATGAAGTCCTCCACCGCGGCACCCTCCTTGAGGAATTCGGGGTTGGAGACCACGTCGAACTCGCAGTCGCTGCCGCGCTCCTGCTGGACCTGGCTGATCCGCTCGCGGACCCGGTCCGCGGTGCCCACCGGCACCGTGGATTTGTTGATCACCACCCGGTATTCCGCGATGTGCCGGCCGATACTCTCCGCAACCGCGAGCACGTGCTGCAGGTCGGCGGAGCCGTCCTCGTCGGGCGGGGTGCCGACGGCGATGAATTGAAACAGCCCGTGCTCGACCCCCTCGGCGACATCCAGGGTGAAGCGCAGGCGACCGGCGGCAGCGTTGTCGCGCACGACGTCGTCCAGGCCTGGCTCGAAAATCGGGATTTCGCCCCGTTTCAGCATTTCGATCTTGCGCGGGTCGATGTCCACGCAAAGGACGTCGTTGCCCACCTGGGCCAGACAGGCGCCGGTGACCAGCCCGACGTAGCCGGAACCATAAATTGTCACTTTCATCGCGTGTTCTCGTTTTGCATTTGGGAGATTCTTGGCGGCCCGCCGCGCTTGCCCGACTGGGTCGGGGGCTGGAGCCCGGGGGATTTGGCCATCGACTGGGGAGGGGATTATGTCCGCAATCAATGACGAATTGAAGTCGCGCCGAGCATGTTGACACGGCCCGCGAGATTGGCGCAAAATTGCGGGCTTCCGTGTGGAGGGGTTCCCGAGCGGCCAAAGGG
>CAZMMH010000123.1:0-6853 GCA_964567315.1 uncultured Gammaproteobacteria bacterium | reverse complement strand
GCCATCGACGCCGACCTCAATGCCGGTCTGATCACCCAGGACGAAGCCAAGGTGCGGCGCCAGGAGGTGACCATGGAGGCCGATTTCTACGGCTCCATGGACGGTGCCTCGAAGTTCGTCCGCGGCGACGCCATCGCCGGCATCCTGATTCTCGGCATCAACATCGTCGGCGGCCTCGCCGTGGGCATGGCCCAGCACGGCCTGAACTTTTCCACCGCCCTCAACTACTATGTCCTGCTGACCATCGGTGACAGCCTGGTGGCCCAGCTGCCGTCGCTGATGCTCTCCACCGCCACCGCGGTGATCATCACCCGCGTCACCTCGCGCCAGGACATGGGCGAGCAGGTGACGGCCCAGCTGCTCAGCCCCAAATCCCTGGGCGTGGCCGCCAGCATCCTGGGCGGCATCGGCCTGATTCCCGGCATGCCCAACATCGCCTTCCTCTCCATCGCCGGGGCCCTCGGCGGCGGTGCCTTCTATCTCAGGCGGCGCGAGGCGGAGGAGGCGGCGGAGGGCGGCGAGGAGCGCACCGTCAGCGGTGAGGTGACCGGCGGTCCCGGCGGGGCGCCCACCCTGGAGGGCGAGGTGGAGGCGCCGCGGGAGCTGACCTGGGACGACGTCGGTCCGGTGGACCTGATCGGGCTCGAGGTGGGCTACCGGCTGATCCCGCTGGTCGACACCCAGCAGGGCGGCCAGCTGATGGGCCGGATCAAGGGGGTGCGCAAGAAGGTCTCCCAGGAACTCGGCTTCCTGGTCTCCTCGGTGCACATCCGCGACAACCTGGACCTGAACCCCAACGCCTACCGCATCAGCCTGATGGGGGTTCCGGTGGGCGAGGCCGAGGTCTATCCCGAGCGCGACCTGGCGATCAACCCGGGCCAGGTCTACGGCCAGCTGGAGGGCATTCCCACCAAGGATCCGGCCTTCGGCCTGGAGGCGGTGTGGATCGACGGCGGCCAGCGCGACCAGGCCCAGACCATGGGCTACACGGTGGTCGACGCCAGCACGGTGATCGCCACCCATCTGAGCCAGATCCTGCAGGATCACGCCTACGAGTTGCTGGGTCACGAGGAGGTGCAGCAGCTGCTCAACACCCTGTCGCGCAGCGCGCCCAAGCTGGTGGAGGACCTGGTGCCGAAGAGCATGTCCCTGGGCAGCGTGCTCAAGGTGTTGCAGAGCCTGCTGCGGGAAAAGGTCTCGATCCGCGACATCCGCTCGATCGCCGAAACCATGGCGCAGCACCCTGGGTTGAGCCAGGATCCCGACACCATGACGGCGGTTGTCCGTATCTCCCTCGGTCGCTCCATTGTCCAGCAAATCATAGGGATGGAATCCCTGCTGCCGGTGATCACTCTCGATCCCGAACTGGAACAGATATTGCAACAGAGCCTTCAGGCGGCCCCCGAAGGGGCCGGCATCGAACCGGGACTGGCAGAGCGCCTGCACACCTCCCTCAGCGAGGCGGTTCAGCGCCAGGAGATGGCGGGGCAGGCGGCGGTCCTGCTGGTCAGCGGAGGCGTACGTTCCTGGCTGTCGCGCTTCCTGAGGCCGTCGATGCCGACCCTGTACGTGCTGGCGTACAACGAGGTGCCGGACAACAAGCAGATCAAGGTCGTGGCCACGGTGGGTCAACTGCTCGGCGAAGGGCAGTGACGAACCGGGCGAACCTGAGGACCAACGGCGATGAAAGTGAAGCGATTCTTTGCGGCGGACATGCGACAGGCGATCCGCATGGTGCGCGCCGACATCGGCCCCGATGCGGTGATCCTCTCCACCAAGCGGGTGCGGGGTGGGGTCGAGCTGATTGCCGCCATGGAGTACGACGAGGCGATGCTGGTGGGCGCCGTCGCCCCGGCCGAGGCCGGCGAGCGAACCGCGCCGCCGCCCTCTGAACCCGCCGCGACCGCGCCGCAGAAACGGATCGAGTCCGAGGTGTCGCCGGCCGCGAGCGCTGCCGAGGCGCCGGCGCGCGAACGCCGGGTCTCGCCCGCGCCGCTGGCCCAGGTGGAGTGGTCGCAGGATCCCGCCCTCACCGAGATGCAGCGTGAGATGCAGCGTCTGCGGGGCATGATGCAGCACCAGCTCTCCGGCCTGGCCTGGGGCGACCTGTCGCGCAACCAGCCGGTACGCGCCGACATCATCCGCCGCCTGGCGGCCCTCGACCTGGCCATGCCGCTGGCCCGCGAACTGGCCCAGGATACCGACGGCAAGGAGCTGGAGTCCTCCTGGCGCCGGGCCCTGGCCGGGCTGGCCGCGCGCATTCCGCTGGGCGACGGCGGCGACATCCTCGATCACGGCGGGGTGGTGGCCCTGGTCGGCCCTACCGGGGTCGGCAAGACCACCACCATCGCCAAGCTGGCGGCCCGTTTCGCCCTGCGCAACGGCACCCGCCAGGTGGCCATGGTCACCACCGACGGCTATCGCATCGGCGCCCACGACCAGCTGCGCACCTTCGGCCAGATCCTCGGCGTGCCGGTGCACCAGGCCCGCGACGCGGCCGAACTGCGGCGGGTCCTGAAGGGGCTGGCGGACCGCAAGCTGGTGCTGGTCGACACCGCCGGCATGAGCCACCGGGACCTGCGTCTGGGCGAGCAGTTTGCTACTCTCAACGGCGGGGCTTCCCTGATTCGCACGTATCTCGTGCTGTCCGCCAATACCCAGCGCTCGGTGCTCAACGAGACAATCAAGGCCTTTCGCCGGATCGAGCTGGAAGGCTGTATCCTGAGCAAACTCGACGAGAGCGCCAGCCTGGGCGGGGCCTTTTCCGCGCTGATCCGCCACGGCCTGCCGTTGAGCTTCGTCACCGACGGCCAGCGGGTGCCGGAGGATCTGCAGCCGGCGCGCGCCCACAATCTGGTCAATCGCGCAGTGGAGTTGCTGCGCCAGCAGGAGGAACGGCCCGACGACGAGGAGTTGGCGATGGCCTTTAGCGGACGGGTGGTGCATGCCTGAACAGCAGTTGATCGACCAAGCCGAGGGGTTACGCAGAATGGTCAGACCGCGTCCGGTTCGGGTGATCGCAGTTACCGGCGGCAAGGGTGGCGTGGGCAAGACCAGTCTGGCGGTGAACCTCGCCATTGCCCTGGCCGAACTCAAGCGCCGGGTGATGCTGTTCGACGCCGACCTCGGCCTGGCCAACGTGGACGTCCTGCTCGGCGTCCATCCCCAGTACAACCTCTCCCACGTGCTCAGCGGCGAACGCAGCGTGGAGGAGGTGCTCGTCGAGGGGCCGGAAGGGATCCAGATCGTGCCCGCGGCCTCCGGCACCCAGAAGATGGCCGAGCTGACCCGGGCCGAACACGCCGGCCTGATCCGTGCCTTCAGCGAGCTCAGCCACAGCCCCGACGTGCTGCTGGTGGACACCGCCGCCGGCATCTCCGACAACGTCATCGCCTTCACCCGTGCGGCCCAGGAGGTGGTGGTGGTGGTCTGCGACGAGCCGGCCTCGATCACCGACGCCTACGCCATCATGAAGGTGCTGAACCGGGACTACGGCGTGAACCGCTTCCACGTGGTTGCCAACATGACCCGTAGCGCCCAGGAGGGGCGGGAGCTGTTCGCCAAGCTGACCATGGTCGCCGACCGCTTCCTCGACGCCACCCTCAGCTTCCTCGGCGCGGTGCCGTTCGACGAGGAGATCCGCAAGGCGGTGCGGCGCCAGCGCCCGGTGCTGACCGCGTTCCCGCGCTCGCGCGCCGCCCAGGCCTTCCGCCAGATCGCCCAGCGGGTCGACAACTGGCCGGTGGCCACCGGCGCCAGCGGCCATCTCGAGTTTTTCTTCGAGCGGTTGGTCCAGGGCGCGCCCAGCGATGCGGAGCTGATGCCATGAACGCATTGCTTTCCTACACGGAGAACCAGAAGGTGGGGCAGGACGACCTGGTCACGCGCTACGCGCCGCTGGTCAAGCGGATCGCCTACCATCTCGCCGGGCGCATGCCGCCCAGCGTCCAGGTGGACGATCTGATGCAGGCGGGCATGATCGGTCTGCTGGAGGCGGCCCGCAACTACGACGCCAAGCAGGGCGCGAGCTTCGAGACCTACGCCAGCATCCGCATCCGCGGCGCCATGCTCGACGAGATCCGCAAGACCGACTGGACTCCGCGCTCGGTGCACCGCAAGCTGCGCATGGTGGCCGAGGCGGTGCGCGAGGTGGAAAACCGTACCGGCCGCGACGCCCGCGACGCCGATGTGGCCAAGTCCCTCGACATCTCCATCGACGAATACCACCAGATCCTGCAGGATGCCAGTTCGGCCCGCGTCTTCAGCATGGAGGACGTACTGGAGGGCAGCGAGGACGCCGGCAACCCGCTGCTGGTACAGGAGCCCGGCCCGCTGGACGGCCTGGAGCGCGAAGGCTTCCGCGAGGCCCTGGCTGAGGCGATCGGCAACCTGCCGGAGCGGGAACGGCTGGTGCTGTCCCTCTACTACGACGAGGAATTGAACCTGCGCGAGATCGGCGAAGTGCTCGGGGTGAGCGAGTCGCGGGTCTGCCAGATCCACGGCCAGGCGATGATCCGCCTGCGGGCGCGCATGACAGAATGGCTGCCGGGCCGATAACATAAGGGGAACAACCGGTTATCACCTTGTTCCTGAGCGCCGGGTCGTGCGCAGGGTTTCGTTTGTTTCTGGGAGGTTGTCTTGGACAAGAACATGAAGATCCTGGTTGTGGACGATTTCTCCAAAATGAGGCGCATCATCAAGAACCTGCTGCGGGAGATCGGGTTCTCCAACGTTGCCGAGGCCGACGACGGGGTCACCGCGATGCCGATGCTGCAGGCAGGCAGCTACGACTTCCTGATCACCGACTGGAACATGCCCGGAATGATGGGCATCGACCTGCTGCGCGCCGTGCGTGCCGATGCGAAGCTGAACACCCTTCCTGTGCTGATGGTTACGGCCGAGGCCAAGAAGGAGCAGATCGTCGAGGCGGCACAGGCGGGTGTGAACGGCTATGTGGTCAAGCCGTTCACCGCTGGCACCCTGAAGGAGAAGATCGAAAAGATCTTCGAGCGCGTGGAAGCCAGCAAGTAAGCAGCAGGAGGCGGTCGGATGACCCAGAACGACAGTGAAATGCAGCAGCAGTTGGAGTCGGCCCGTGCCCTGGTGGAGAGCCTGCAGAGCGGCGACGGCGAAGCGGCGCAGCGCCACCTCGACGCCCTGATCCGGGCCCGGGACATGGATCTGTTCCTGGAGCTCGGCAAGCTGACCCGCGAACTGCACGAGTCCCTGAAGAACTTTCAGCTCGACTCGCGGGTGAGCGACCTGGCGGAAAAGGACATTCCTGACGCCAAGGAGCGGTTGAACTTCGTCATCACCAAGACCGAGGAGTCGGCCCATCGCACCATGGACATGGTGGAGAAGGCGATGCCGGTGGCCGAAGAGCTCGGCAGTCGCGCCGGGGGCCTGGCCGAACGCTGGGGACGCTTCCGCGGGCGCCAGATGGAGCCGCCGGAATTTCGCCAGCTGAGTCATGAGATTGATGAATTTTTCTCTCAAGTCCAAGAGTCTACAGCCGACATTCAAAGCAGGCTCACAGAAGTGATGATGGCCCAGGACTTCCAGGACATCACCGGCCAGATCATCCGCCGGGTGATCACCCTGGTGCAGGAGGTGGAGGAAAACCTGGTCCAGATGGTGCGTATTTCGGGTCGCCGCATGATGGACGTGGAGGCACGCGAAGAGGCTGCGGCCAAGCAGGAAGCGGGGCAGGTGCAGGTCGGCAACGCCGTGGCCGAAGGCCCGGTGGTGCCGGGCGTCAGTCACCAGGGCGAAACGGTCAGCGGCCAGGACGAGGTCGACGACCTTCTTTCGAGCCTCGGCTTCTGAGGTACAGGCGTAATGGCGATTGACGCAGACGATGACATTCTCCAGGACTTTCTCATCGAGGCCGGTGAGATCCTGGAGTCCCTCGGCGAACAGCTGGTGGAGCTGGAGCAGAACAGCCAGGATCACGATCTGCTCAATGCGGTTTTCCGCGGCTTTCACACCGTAAAGGGCGGTGCCGGCTTCCTCGGCCTGGATGCCCTGGTCGAGTTGTGTCACCGCGCCGAGGACGTCTTCAATCTGCTGCGCCAGGGCGAGCGCGCCCTCGACGCCGGCATGATGGACGTCTTCCTCAAGGTCCTGGACGTCCTCAACGTCATGTTCGACCAGGTGCGCTCCGGCCAGGATCCGGAGCACGCGGAACCGGCTCTGTTGCAGGCCCTCGAGGCCTATATCTCCGGTGGGGCGCCCGAGCCGGCACCTGCACCGGCGGCTGAGGCCCCGCCGCCCCCTGCCGAACCGGCGGCCGTGGCGCCCGTGGCGTCCGTTGCCGAAGGTGACATCACCGACGAGGAATTCGAGGCCCTGCTCGACGCCCTGCACGAGGGTGGCGCGGTCAAGCCGCCGGCCGAGCCCGCGGCGGGCGGTGACGACATCAGCGAGGACGAGTTCGAGGCCCTGCTGGACCAGCTGCACGGCGGCAAGGCGCCCGGTTTCGAAGCGGGCGAGAAGCCCGCCGCCCCCGCCGCGCCCCCGACCGCCAAGGAGGGGGGCGACGAAATCAGCGAGGACGAATTCGAGGCCCTGCTGGACCAGTTGCACGGCGGCAAGGCGCCCGGTTTCGAGGCGGGTGCGGACGGCGGTGGGGCCGGTCAGCCGCCGGCGCTGCCGCCCCACGCGGCACCGGCCTCGAAGCCCCCGCCCCCGCCGCCGGCTGCCAAGGCCGAGGCCGGCCAGCAGGCGGCCAAGGCGGCGGCGCAGGCCCAGGAGACCACCGTCCGCGTCGACACCAAGCGCCTGGACGACATCATGAACCTGGTGGGCGAGCTGGTGCTGGTGCGCAACCGCCTCTCGACCCTCAAGCAGACCA
>CAZMMH010000122.1:0-6868 GCA_964567315.1 uncultured Gammaproteobacteria bacterium | reverse complement strand
GCTCGTCACCGCCCGGGACCGGGGGCCGCATAGGATTGGCTATCGGCAAGAAGGCTGCGCGATTCTAGGCCAAACGCGGCCCGACGCAAGCGGAATTTTCAGCCGTCGGCAGCCGCGGTGGCAAACCGTCGCCGTCGGTTGGGCAAGCCCTTGCCGCCGCCACCGCCCATCGCCGCCAAATGGCGCCGATTTTCGCCCTTGTTTACGCCTGGCACACGGATTGCTCCCCTTCCCTTCGGCCAAAACAACAAGCTGCCAGGCAAACAGGGATTGCATGCTCAACCCGGTCAACTCCTACGCGTCGATCGCCAACGCGACCCGGCCGCGCGCCGTGCGCGACCCGCGGGAGGAGCAGGCACACCAGGCGCCTGCCCGCGCGGCCGGTGGTGCGGGCGCCGACCGGGTGACTCTCTCCGCCAGCGGGCAGCGGCGGGCCGCCTTCAGCCGTATTGTCAGCGATACCGCCCGCCGGCTGCCGGCACTGCAGGCCGGGCAGCCCCGGCAGACGGACCTGAAGGGGCTGCTGGATGCGGCGGGTGAGCGGCTGCAGAGCGTGCTGGGCGACCTGGGGATGGCCTCCGACGCTGCGGTGGCCGCCCGCGGCAACGGCGATGGCAGCTTCGAGGTGGGTGCCGACGGTCGTCCCTCCCGCCGCCTGACCACGGAGGTGAACGGCGACGGTCCGCTGCGCAACGCCCTGAACACGGTCGACGGCCTGGTCCGCCTCAACCGCGTCGCCGCCGCCGTAACCCGCGCCTACCAGGCGGCCGAGGCCGACCCGGCCAATGAGGCGCGCTACCATGCCTGGGCCCGCGCCAGCGCCCGGCAGACCCTGGCCATGACCAGCGGCTTCCATTACCAGGGGGGACACCTGTCGGCGTCGCTGCTGGATACGGCCGGCAACCCGGTCGGCGAGTCCGAGGGGCTGCAGCCGCCGGCCTGAAGCCCGCCGCGCTTCAGGCACCCGCCGCCGGCTCCTCCAGCAGCAGGATGGTGATGTCGTCATGGAGCTTGGCGGAACCGTTGCGGAAACGCTCGACGATGGTTGCCAGGCGGGCCTGCGGCGTCTGGTCGCGGTGGGCGGCGAAGAGCTGCGTGAGGCCCTCCAGGCCGAGCATTTCGTCGCCCTCCAGGCGCCCCTCGGTGGCGCCGTCCGAAAAGAGGTAGAGACTGCCGTCGCCGAGCTCGATCTCCTCGGCCAGCGGAAAGCGCGATCCGGGCACGATGCCCAGGGGCGAGGCGGTGGCCTCGAAGCTGCGCACGCCGCCGTCGCGGGCCACCAGCACCGCGGGCGGATTGCCGGCGTTGACCAGCCGCACGCTGCGGCTGCGCGGGTCGTAGAGGCCGGCGATCATGGTCACGAACATGCCCCGGATGGCGGTCTCGCAGAGTTCGTTGTTGATCACCTCGAGCAGCTTGTCCGGGGCGTGGATGTGTTTGCCGAGGCAGTGGAACAGGCTGCTGGTCTTGGCCATCAGCAGGGCGGCGTTGACCCCCTTGCCGGAGACGTCGGCCAGGTTGAAGTAGATGCGTCCGTCGCGCAGGCGGAAGTAGTCGTAGAAATCGCCGGAGAGTTCGCGTGCCGAGACGTTGATCCCGGCCACCGGAAAGGCCTCCGCCTCCTCCGCCGGCAGCAGGCTCTGCTGAATCTCGCGGGCCAGGCGCAGCTCCTGGTCGAGGGCCGCGGCCAGGCGGTCGCGCTCGCGCAGGGTCTGTTCCAGTTTCCAGGTGAGTTCCTGGTAGCTGAGGTTTTCCTCCGCCAGGGTGACGTTGGCCTGCAGCATCACTTCGTCGAAATCGGGCTGGCCGCTGATGCGCAGGCCGAGGCTGCCCGCCGCCTCCTCGACCTCGCCGGCCAGGGCATGGAACAGGCTGTCGGCGCGCCCGGCGTCGAGACCGAAATCGTCGCCCAACCGCCGGCGCGCCTCCTGCAGCACACGTCCCTTGTCGGGCACCGTGAACACGGCCGCCAGCCAGTCGGCGGCGGCCAGTACCCGGCAGAGCCTCTGCTGTGACGCCGGCAGGCTGCTGGTGTCGCAGGCGTGGTGGCCGCCGAGCACCTGGGCCAGCTCCGCCGGCAGGCCCCAGACGTTGGCGAGCAGCTGGATCATGCGCGTGTGGGTGATGCCGAACAGGGCCTGTTCGCGCTGCAGCCGCGCCTCGGGGTCGAGGGCGCTGAGGGCCTCCCACTCGGTGGCGAGCTCGGGTTTCAGGTAGAACATCGCCAGCAGGCCGAAGTCCTGCAGCAGGCCGGCGGTGAAGCACTCTTCGGCATCGCTGCCGGTGGCCATCGCCAGCAGGCGGGCGCTCACCGCGCGGCGCAGGGAGGCCTCCCAGTACAGCGCGGTGTCGAGGCCGGGAATGGCGCGCCGGCCAATCGCGTCGCGCACCGCAAGGCAGAGCACCACGTTGCGCAGGCTGCGCTGGCCGAGGATGGAGACCGCGTGGCTCAGGGACTGCACCTTGCGCGAGAAGCCGAAGAACGGCGTGTTCACCACCCGCAGCAGTTCGGCGGTGAGCGCCGGGTCCTTCTCCGCCAGGGCCGCCAGGCGCTTGCCGTCCACCTCCGGGCTGGAGCAGGCGCGCAGGATCTGCATTGCCGCCTGCGGTGGTGAGGGCAGGTCCTTGGGTTTGATTTCGTCGACGGCGATGACGGTCACGGGCAGGGGTTGGCAGCGGCGGTGACGGTCATGATAGCGTGAATCCGCCGCCCCTCGCGCCTACTCGGCGAACAGCCGGCGCAGCTGGAAGGCGACGAAGCGGATGCAGAGCCAGAGCGCCGCCAGCGGCACCAGCAGGGTCTCCAGCACGATCACCGCCAGTTGGATCACGAATTCCCGCGTGACCCGTTCCGAGACCTGTTTCGCCTTTTGCAGGGACTGCTCCAGGCGCTCGCGGATATTCCAGCCGCCGGAGAGGTCGGCGATGTTGCCGAGCTCGTGGCTGGCGTGGGTCAGGTTGTCGAGGGAGGACTGGTATTCGCCGTGCAGGTAGGCCGAATGGTGCAGCCGGTCCACCGCCACCGGGGTGAGCACGGCGAAGGCGACCACCGCCACGCCGATCGCGGTCAGCCGGTGCAGCATCCGTCCGCCCTGCCGCAGCTGGGGCGTGCGGGCCAGCAGCGCGGCCAGGCCGACCAGATACATGCCGCCGAGGACCCAGAGCACGGCGGGGGCGTAGAGCACCTCGCCACACAGCCGCAGCACCCAGAAGGCGGTGGCCGAGACCAGCATCATCAGGGAAAAGCGCTCAACCAGGTCGTTCACCGGGTCGAGCACCTCGCCCGGCTTCAACGCCGCGCTGACGCCCACGGAGACGCCGATCTCTACCTCCTGGATCACCGAAATGCCGGCGTTGATCAGCCGCGCCACGGCGAACGAGGCCAGGGTGCGCTCCGAGGTGGCCTCCACGTAACGGACCACCTGGGCCTTGTTCAGCAGGCCGGAGACGTTGAGCAGGGCGAGCGCGGCCAGGACCAGACCCAACAGGGCGCTGCGCGCGGCATGGCGGTGGCGGCGGCCGTGTCTTTCCTCGGCCGTGACGGGTGCGGGCAGGTCGCTCATGGGCTTCTCCTTCGAGCGGCGGGGCGTGCGCCCAGTGTAGCGCGCCGGCGCAGACGGGCCGGCGGCGGCCTACATTCCGAAGCTGAGCCCGATGCCGAAATGCACGTCGGCGCCGCCGTCTCCGGAGCGTCGCGGCCACAGGTGCAGGGCCGAGGCGTGGACCACGGGAAAGCGGTAGCGGTGCTGGCCCACCTTGCCCACCTCGACTCCGTCGAGGCGGCCGCGCACACTGACCCGGCGTCCCGGGGCGAAGTCCATCGTTTCCAGGTAGCCCTCGGCGTAGACCAGGAAGCGGCCGTAGGCCGGCCGGTCGGTCTGCGGCCGTTGCCCGCTGTCGAGCGGATAGGCGAGCACTTCCAGCCGGGTGGTGTGCGCCAGGTTCTGGCTGGCGACGATCACCCCGCCCCACACCACCGTCGGCCCCCGCAGTGCCTCGGCGGCGGCGCGATCGGAGGTAAGGGAGGGATCGACGCCGGCGGTGCTGAGAGGCGCGGCGCAGCCGGCCAGCAGCAGGGTGGAGAACAGCAGGGGCAGCAGGCGGGTCATGGCCTTCAGTGCACCCTGGGCGGCGGCATGTACCAGAAATAGGGGTAGCCGTAGGGATAGCCGTAGGGGTACCAGGGCCAGCTGTTGAAGGGGTCGCAGTCGCGGCACGCGGGTACCCGTTTTGGCCACAGGTAGTGAGCCTCCGCCCGCAGCTCCGGATAGCGGTAGGGCAGTTCGTCGAGCCGCTGCACCCGGCTGCCGCTGACGGTGCCGGTGACCGTGATGGCACGGCCGGCGGCGTAGATCGCCGGGTCGAGGAAGCCGGGCACGTCGGCCAGGAAACGGCCGTCGCTGGTGTCGCCCTCCTTGGGCTCGCCGTCGCCGTAGAGTGGGCGCGAGACGACCTCGACCCGGCTGCGCTGCTTCAGGTTCTTCACCGCGACGATGGTGCCGCCCCAGCGCACCGTTTGCCCCAGATAGCGTTGGGGCGCCTTCTGTACCGCCGCCACCGAGGGGTTCTTGGGCGGCGCCTGGCGGATCAGCAGCGGGGCATTGCTGGCGCAGCCGGCGAGCGCCAGGATGCCGAGCATGGAGGCGAATCTTAGGATGCTCGAAGGCATATTCATCGGCGACCTCCGCGACAGGGAGACGGCTAATGACAGTCTAGTGCAGGGCCGTCCCTCTGTTCGACCGCGGCGCCGGGCAAAATCTCCCGCCCGGGGCCGCTCGCGGGAAGACCATTCGCCGCCTGCGGGCTACCATGCACCCAGCCTTTCCCCAACCGTGACGGAACCAGCATGCGCTTCGCCATCCTTTCCGCTTCCGCCGCCGGCTCATGAGCGACGAGAGCCCCGATTCCAGCGAGCTGTTGCGCCTGGCGGCCTACCGCATGCCCTTCGGCAAATACAAGGGCCGGCTGTTGCTCGACCTGCCGGAGCCCTATGTGGTCTGGTTCGTCGGCCGGGGGCTCCCTTCGGGCGAGCTGGGGCGGATGCTGGCCCTACTGCACGAAATCAAGCTCAACGGGCTGGAGTACCTGTTGCGGCCGCTGCGGGGGCCCCGGCCCGGACGTGGCTCAGAATGAAGCCCAGGCGCGAGGCCGGCGGCCCGCCGACCATCAGCACCGGGCTGTTGTCATCGGCGCGGAACAGGATCATCGGCACCCCGCCCACCGGCACCCGGTTGAGCAGGGCCTCGTTGGCCTTGAGCGCCGCCTCGGTGTGGGCGCTGGCCTCCAGCGCCTCGCCGATGCCGCCCAGGCCGCCGCTGCGGTCGAAGTGGTTTTCGTTCATCTCCAGGGCCGCCAGCGGGTTTTTGGCGTCGAGCAGGGCGGCCGCCTTGCCGGCGCTGGTGGGGGTGAGGATACCCACCGGAATCCAGTGGAAGCGCCAGCCGCCCTTCTTCACCCACGGCCGCAGATCGTCGTAGAGCCTGTGGCAATAGGGGCAGTTGGGATCGAAGAAGATGTAGACCGCCCGGTTCCCCTGGCCCTCGTCGATGCTGGTGGCCTCGCCGATGTCGGCGAGCATGGAGTTGGCGATGTGCGCCATGGCCGAGGCCCGGTCGGCCAGCGCCGGGCCGGAGACCAGGCTGAGGCCCACCAGCAGGGAGGCGAGAAGGCGGCGCAGGGAACGGTTCATCGGAGGTGATCCTCGTGATTCGGGTCGACAGGGAGTCTGGACCCGCAGGCGGCGAAAAGGTTCACGTTTCCTTGAGGAAATGGGATGGCGCCGGCAGGGCCGGCGCCGGGGCTCAGCTCCAGTACTCGGTGGCCACCGGCTCGCCCAGGTCGGCCTCGATCAACCGCCGGCGCACCTCCAGCAGCCGCTCGATCAGGGCCGGCTCGGATCTGGCGTAGGCCTCGGCGTCGGGGGTGCGTTTGACCACCACGCCGAGCAGCTCGGTGATGGCGTTGCCGATGGAGTTCTGGCTGATGGTGACCACCAGCTTGCCCTGTTCGTTACGGTAGATCAGCTGCTTGAAGGCCGGTTGCCAGCGGATCGCATTGGCGTAGGCGGCATCGCGGATGCAGCGGTCGCGGACCATCTTTGCGGTCTTGAGGAAGTCGTTGTTGAACAGCAGTACGTTCTCCACCTGCTGCGGGAAGTGCAGGTCCGGCAGCATCGGCGCGTTGCGGGTCGAGACCTGGCTGAAGAAGGTGCGGTAGAAGTCCAGGAAGCCCTTCAGCACCAGGTCGTATTCGTGCCAGAAGCGGATGTCCTCCAGGGTCGCCGCGCCGCCCGGGATCTCCCAGCTGGGCAGGCCGTGGGGGTAGCCGGTGAGGTCGAGGCGGGCCGAGTCGTCGCTGATCGGGCGCAGCACCTCCAGGTGCAGGGCGCTGCAGATGAAGGCCCGGTAGACGTCGTGCATGTGCTGCTCGAACAGCGAGTGCTGGCCGCCGTCGGTGAGATTCGGATTCTTCGGATCGGCCAGTTCGGCGCCGCGCAGGTCGTCCATGGGGAAGACCATGAAGTGGTTGTGCAGCATGCGGATGCTCGGTACCCCGGGCGAGGTGAGCGGCCAGGTGGCGTCGAGGCTCGCCTCGCCGGCCAGCACCAGGTGGCGCGCCGGGTCCGGGTACTGCTCCAGCATGTAGTCGACGATGATCTGGTTCATGCGGTTCCAGACGTGGCGCACGTCGTCCGGCACCTGGGTCCGGCGCACCGGGCGGCCCAGGGGGTTCAGAATCGTCTTCGAGGTGTTGTAGATGATCGAGGCGTCGAACTCGTTGGAGTGACCGAGCGCCTTGCGATAGAGCAGCAGGTGCTCCGGGTTCCGCAGCAGGCCGTTGTTGTGTTCGAGGTCGTTGAGGTTTTCGG
>CAZMMH010000121.1:0-6877 GCA_964567315.1 uncultured Gammaproteobacteria bacterium | reverse complement strand
TTCAGCAACGAGGTGGACACCGCGGCGACGCCGCTGACCATGCTCGCCCCGGGGCAGCCGGTGGAAATCCAGGCCCACAACGGCAAGCCCATCGGCACCGGCTACGCCAATCCCCACTCGCTGATCGCGGCGCGCCTGGTGAGCCGTGACCCCAAGCATCCCTTCGACGCCTCGCTGCTGGTGCACCGGCTGAAGGTGGCGCTGTCCCTGCGCGAGCTGCTGTTTCCGCGTCCCTTCTACCGCCTGGCTTACGGCGAGAGCGACGGCCTGCCCGGGCTGGTGGTGGACCGCTACGACGACGTGCTGGTGGTGCAGCTCACCACCGCCGGCATGGAGCGGATGAAGGAGTCGGTGCTCGGCGCCCTGGACAAGGTGCTGCGGCCGCGGGCCATCCTGCTGCGCAACGACGGTGGCATGCGCGTGCTGGAGGGGCTGGAGGCCTACGTCGAGTCCATCGGCGAGGTGCCCGAGGAGATCGCCCTGGAGGAGAACGGCCTACGCTTCGTGGCGCCGCTGGCCGGCGGGCAGAAGACCGGCTGGTTTTTCGATCAGCGCATGAACCGCGCCCGCCTCGGCGCCTACGTGAAGGAGAAGCGGGTACTCGACGTCTTCAGCTACGTCGGCGCCTGGGGTACCCACGCCCTGGCCGCCGGCGCCTCCGAGGTGACCTGCGTCGACAGCTCCGAGGCGGCCCTGGACGCGGCCTACCGCAACGCCGAGCTCAACGGCGGCGCCGAGCGTTTCGTCGGCATCGAGGGCGATGCCTTCGAGGCCCTCAAGGCGCTCAAGGCGGAGGGCGAGAAGTACGACGTGGTGATCCTCGACCCGCCGGCCTTCATCAAGCGCAAGAAGGACTACGAAAACGGCGTGCAGGCCTACCGCCGCCTGAGCGAGATGGGCATGCAGGTGCTGGCCAAGGACGGCATTCTCATCACCTGTTCCTGCTCCTCCCACCTGCAGACCGCCAAGCTGCAGGAGCTGACCCTGCGCGCCGCCGGCCACCTCGACCGGACCCTGCAGGTGATCGAGTACGGCCGCCAGGGCCCCGACCACCCGGTACAGCCGGCGATCCCCGAGACCGACTACCTCAAGGCCCTGTTCACCCGGGTGCTCTGGCGCTAAAGGCAAAGGCGGCCTCAGGCGGAAACCCAAAGGGCAAAAACCTGTCTCGCGCAGAGACGCAAAGGCGCAAAGAAAGACAAAATCCGAATAGGAATGGGACGTCGGCGTCGGTCCGCGTGCGGGGCCGGCTGCGGGTCGCCGGCGGCGGCGTTTTCGTCGACATGAAACGCTTTTGGCTTTGATCTGTGCCCTTTGCGAGGGATCTGGTTTTGTCTTTTTCTCAGCGCCTTTGCGTCTCTGCGTGAGGCCGGTTTTTCAAGAAAGCCTTAACGAAGCCTCTGATATACTCCGCCGCCATGCTCCCCTATCCCAAAATCGATCCGATCGCGCTCAAGCTGGGCCCGCTCAAGATCCACTGGTACGGCCTCATGTACCTGGTGGGTTTCGCCGGCGGCTGGTGGCTGGGCGTGCGGCGGGCCAAGCGGCCCGGCTCGGGCTGGCAGGGCGAGGAAGTGGGCGACATGCTCTACTACATCGCCCTCGGCGTGATCCTCGGCGGGCGTCTCGGCTACGTGCTGTTCTACAACCTGCACTACTACCTCAGCGACCCGGTGAAAATCTTCTACGTCTGGGACGGCGGCATGTCGTTCCACGGTGGTTTGATCGGGGTGATGCTGGCCATGTGGTGGTTCGGGCGCAAGACCGAACGCCGCTTCTTCCAGGTGGCCGATTTCGTCGCCCCCCTGGTGCCGGTGGGGCTGTTCGCCGGGCGCATCGGCAACTTTATCAACGGCGAGCTGTGGGGGCGAGTCAGTGACGTGCCCTGGGCCATGGTGTTTCCCACCGGCGGGCCGCTGCCGCGCCACCCGTCCCAGCTCTACGAGGCCGGGCTCGAGGGCATCGTGCTGTTCCTGGCGCTGTGGTTCTACTCCAGCAGGCCGCGGCCGAGCATGGCGGTCTCGGGGCTGTTTCTGCTGCTCTATGGCTGCTTCCGTTTCTTCGTCGAGTTCTTCCGCCAGCCCGACGTCCAGCTCGGCTTTGTCGCCTTCGGCTGGATGAGCCAGGGCCAGCTGCTGTCGCTACCGATGATCGTCGCCGGCCTGCTGCTGATCGCCTGGGCCTACCGCCGGCAGCGCGCCGGCGGCTGAGCCGCCTCCCGCCTCAAGCCCCTTCCGCCTGCCACATTCCCGCCATGGGCGCGTAGCCTGGCAGTCCCTGCACCCGGCCGAGCCAGGCGCAGACGTTGGGGTAGGGCTCCAATGGCAGGCCGCCCTCGGGCGCCAAAGCCACGTAGGGATAGCAGGCGATATCGGCGATGGTCGGGTGGTCGGCGGCCAGCCATTCGCGGCCGCCGACCAGGTGCCCCTCCAGCAGCTCCAGGGCGGCGCGGCCCATGTTCTGGGTCTCCTCCAGGTTGAACGGGCGGTTGAACTTGAGCACCACCCGGGCCCGGGCCAGACCGTAGAGCAGTTCGTTCTCCGCCACCGCCAGCCACTGCATCACCCGGGCCTCGCCCAGGGGGTCGCTGGGCAGCCAACTCCCGTCGCCGTAGCGGCGGGCCAGGTAGACCAGGATCGCCTGGGAGTCCCAGATCACCTCGCCATCGTCCTCCAGCACCGGAATCTGGCCGCGTGGGTTGAGCCGGCGAAACGCCGGGGTCAGGGTCTCGCCCTTGACGCTGTCGGTGGGAACCTGCTCCCAGCTCAGCCCCAGCAGGGCCAGCAGCAGGCGGATCTTGTAGCAGTTGCCGGAGAGTTCGTAATCGTAGAGCTTCATCGCTGCACTCCTGTCAGACGTGGCTGGGAATCCGTTTGCCGCAGTTCCAGAACACCTGCTCCACCTCGACCCGGATCAGGCGCGCGGCCTGCGGCCAGAGGCTTGTGTACTCCCCCAATGTTTCGCCGACGGCGGCGCGGCCGTTCACCCGCAACCGGCTACGCGCCGGAAAATCGAGGAACAGCAACCCCAGCCGCGGATTTTCCAACAGGTTGCCGAGGGAGTTGAACACCCGGTTGCCCGGCAGGTCGGGGAAGACCAGGCGGGTCGGGCCCTCCACCCGCGCCGCCGGGGCCGGCCGGCCGTCGGGCAGCGGGTCACTGCCGCGAAAGCTGCAGTCGCAGTTTCCACTGGCGTCGGCGGTGGCGAGGAAGAAGAAGGGCAGGCCCTCGATGAACAGGGCCATGCTCTCGTCCAGGGCGGGGCGGAAGATGGCACCGAGGCGCGCCGCCTTGTCCTCGTTCCAGTCCTCGTTGAAACGCTGCTGCGCCAGCCGCTCGCCGGGGTGAAAGGGACTCTCCTCAGCCATCTTCGCCTCCGAGTTTGTCCTGTGCCGTGTGCAGTTGCCCCAGCAACTGATCGAAGCCCCCCGCACCGAGCCGCTTGCGCAGCGTGGTGTAGAGCGTGCGCGCCGCGGCGTTCACCGCCGGCGCCAGCGCCTCGCCCTTGGCCGTGGGTGTGAGGCGCACCTCGCGCCCGTCCTCGCCCCGGCCCCGTTCCAGCAGGCCGCGGGTGACCAGTACGTCGGCGAAGCGGGTCACCGTGGAAGGCGCCAATTTCAACTGTGCCGCCGCCGCCTTCGCGCCGATCCCGGGTTCCGCCAGCACCAGCCGCATCAGGTAGCCGTGGGGCGGTGAAAGCCCTGTCGGCGCGAACGCCTCCTCCGCTACCCGGTTCACCTGGCGGGTGACGGCGTTCAGGTTGAAATAGACGCAGCCCTCGAACATGGGGCGAGTGTAGGCAAAACAAATTGCATATACAAATATTACAGCGTTCATGCGCAGGACGCCGGCGAGGCCGTGGACCGGTTGCGGCGCCCCGACGCATTCCTTCTGCCCGGTCAGCCGTCTGCTACCATGCTTTGAAGGGCTCGTGCTGAATTGGGCGGGGCCTCAAGGAGGCCGGACCCTGCACCGACGGCAGTCAAGGAGAGACGCGATGGGAACTTTGATAGCGATGGCATATCCGACCGCGCTGTTTGCCAAACAGGCGGATCACACCTACGTGAAGTGCGGCACCGGCAAGCGGGCCTGGAGTTGTTGGGGCGGCAAGCGCGGCGGCCACGAGGTGCGCAGGGGCACCGGCAGCACCCTGCGTGCGGACAAGATCGCCGGAGCCGACGAAAGGGCCGGCATCACCTGCTACCTCTTGAACGGCGTTTGCCACCAGGCCGCGAACCGTATCCTGCTTCCCGCCGGGATCACCGTCCGTGGTGCCCGGGGCTACAGCATCTCGGAGGCGCTTTTCGGCACCTACGGCCGAGTCGGCTTCTGGCCGTGCAAGGCGCCGTTCAACCGCTACCCGAAGCTCACAGGCGATCTGCCCGAGTGTACCGAGAAGGCCCGCAAGCGCGGTCCGACCGCCCCGCGTGCGCTTGCGGCAGCGGACAAGCTCGACTGGCACTACATCCAGGGCGTGCTGAAGATCTATGATGAGGCCAAGCCCCTGCTGCGGGCCAAGACGATCAGTGTGTCCCAGGCCGGCAACTTCCACCTGAAGCTGTTCATGTACATGGCGGAGTTCCACCTGGGGCCGATGCTCGACAAGGCGCTGGCGAAGCGTCTCAAGGAGGTCCGCCGGAACACCGAACGGACGCGCGCGAAGGTCGAACGCCCTTTCGCCTTCGGCGAGGCCGAGCCGCTGGAGTTCGTCCGTGCCTTCGACGAAATCACCCTGGCGTTCCAGGACGAGATGGCCAACAGCATGACGCCGGAACAGTACCAGACCCTGTTCGACCTTAAGCCCGACGAGCGCATCGTTCTCGCCGACCAGACGATCATCGAGAAGCTGTTTGCGGCGGAATAGGAGCAGCGCCGCACTGCGGCGAGCCTTATGGGTACCGACATCGACTACGGCGAACGGCTGAGCGACGAGGAGTACGACCGGGCCGTCGTCCAACTTCAGGAAGGACTGCCGCCCGTTCCCAGCCGGGAGCAGCGGCGGCAGCTCCGCCGGGCCGAGCTGGAACTCGCCATCGACCACCGCCTGGGGCGGGCGTTTCCCCGCTCCCGGCGGGACGCCCTGTGGGCCGTGCAGCAGAAGGTCGAAAGACGGCGGCTGCGGCTGGTTTTCAAATACCTGTGGAAGCGCCTGTTCCGCGGCGACATCGTTCAGGACGCCCAGGGGCTCGCCGGATTCCTGGTCGACGAGTACGCCACCGTCCTCAGCCGGCCGGAGCTGGAGCGGTTCTTCGGCAAGCAGGAGGTCGCCAACCCGGCGCTACCGGTAGATCAGAATCGACCGGACGATTGATGGCGGCGGGGTGCCTGGCGAAAGGCAGGGCCGGGAAGGGGCGAAGGGATTGAACGCCAATCCCATCGCCGCCTGTTCGTCAGGTCGGCCCGCAGCCGTGGAATCCGTAGGAGACGTCAGCAAAGGTAACAGTGCACTGGTAGGTCCCGCCCTTGGCATTCCCTTGATGGTTGTTGATGAACAGCACGCCACCGACCAGGACGATCCCGCCGACCAGCCACCAGTTCGGGTGAGCGCTGCCATTGCCGGTGGCGTCCAGGCGGTCCGCGACCGCCAGCGCGTTGATACCGTGGACGTTCACCGCCCGAAGGCCGTCCGCGGTGTATTGCACGTCCAGCAGGGACGCGGCCGGCCGGCGCAACACGTCGACGGGAGACAGGGTCTGCGTGTCGGCGCGCAGGCCGAAAAAGGCTTCGTTCTGATGATGCGCCGTCCCGCCAAAGGGGAGCTGCCAGTAGGCGGAGGCCGTCGGCGACGGGATGTTCAGGTCTTGCGCGGAAACGTTGGCGCAAAGGGACAGGGCCCCAGCAGCCAGGGCGGTGACGACTTTCACTATGGTTCCCCTCAGGTTTGTTATCGTTATGGCCGTCCGGCCCGCAAGGGGCGGAAGCGTAAGGCAATATAACCCCACCCCCGGCTTGTGAGAAGTGTCACGGTGGGTGTTCCGAATTGTCCTCCCCGGGCCGCGCTCCATCCGCCGCGCCGGGCCAACACGGTCGGCGCGATTCGACCCGACGCCGGGCGCATTGTCCTGCAGGTCCGGCCTGGCGAAGTCCCGCAAAATTTGCCTTTGTGCTGACTAAACTGTCTCTGAACCTGCCATGTTCTACAGTTACCGGGCGACGCTGCGCGCAACAACGACATTCAGAGGTTGGGCAACGAAGCATGAGCGAAAATGGCAACGACAGGGAGGGTGCCTCGGCCGGCAGTGTACTGGTGGTCGACGATTACCCCGGCAACATCTCGGTCCTCACCGGAATTCTGCAAGGGGCCGGCTACAGCGTGCGCGCAGCGATCAGCGGCGTGGTCGCGCTCGATTCAATCGAGGTCTCGCTCCCGGACATCGTCTTGCTGGACATCCGTATGCCGATCATGGACGGCTTCGAGGTGTGCCACCGGATCCGCGCTGACGAACGGACCCGCGAGATCCCGGTGATCTTCATCAGCGCCCTGGAGGAAAGGGAGGACAAGGCGCGCGCGTTCAGCGAGGGCGGGTCGGACTACATCGTCAAGCCGTTCCAAGCCGAAGAGGTGCTGGCACGCGTGGCGACCCACCTCGAACTGGCCCGGGCGCGAAAGGTGCTGCGCGAGCGGAACGCGGCGTCCGGGGACTGAGGCGCGCGTGGCGCCCGGCGTGAAGGCAAACATCTCTTGATGCTGATCGGGCCTCTCTCTATCCAAGGCCACTTGTCGACCCGAAGCGGACCCTCAGCGGGCCTCGCTCAGGGGCAGGGTTGTGCCCAAAGCGGTCGTTTCAACTCGCGGAAACGACATTGCCTGAGCGCTAGCTTATAAGGGGCAAATAATGCCTCCGCCCCCTTTACGGTCGGCGGAATTTAGTTCGAAG
>CAZMMH010000120.1:0-6909 GCA_964567315.1 uncultured Gammaproteobacteria bacterium | reverse complement strand
GCCTGGACGACCCCCTGCCGCCGTTCCTGCTCAACACGGGCAAGAAGTCGCTGCATTTGGAGTTTCCGGACAACTGGTTGCGCCACCACCCGCTGACCAAGGCCGACCTGGCCAAGGAGGCGGATCTGCTGGCGGCGGCCAAGCTGCAGCTCAGCTTCGCCTGAGTCCCCGCTCAGGGCAGGTCCGGGAGCAGGGCCCAGTCGTCCTGGCGTTCGCGCAGGCAGCGCAGCAGCAGTTCCTCGAAGCGTTCCACCACCTGATCCCAGTCGAGCTGCAGGGCGTCGCGGCGGGCGTTGTCGCGCAACTCGGCGACCAGTTGCGGCTCGCCGGCCAGGCGCAGGGCCTCGGCGGTGAAATGGGTCGCGTCGCCGAAGCGGGCCAGCAGGCCGTTCTCGTTGTGGCGGATCACCAGGTGCGCGGCGGCGTAGTCGTAGGCCAGCACCGCCAGGCCGCTGGCCATGGCCTCGGCGGTGACGTTGCCGTAGGTCTCGGTTTCGCTCGGGAACAGGAACAGGTCGGCCGACGCGTAGTATTCCGCCAGCCGCTCGCCGCGCTGGGTGCCGGCCAGGATCAGCCCCAGGTGGCGCGAGCAGAGGTTGCGGGCCAGGGGGCCGTCGCCCACCAGGACCATCCGTGTCCTGGGGTTCTGCCGGTGCATCTCGCCGAAGGCCTGCAGCGCCAGGGGCAGGTTCTTCTCCGCCGCCAGGCGGCCCACATAGAGGACCACCGGGTCGGCCTCGTCCACGCCCCACTGCCGGCGCAGCTCCGGGTTGCGCCGCTCCGGGGTGAACAGCCGGCTGTCGACCCCGCGGCCGAGCACTTCCACGTTGGCGAAGTTCGATTCGCTGAGGCTGTCGCGCAGCTCGCGGGTGGGCACCAGGGTGTAGGCGGTGCGGTTGTGCAGTCGGCGCAGGTAGCGGTAGATCGGCGCCCGCAGCAGGCCGGCACCGTAATGGCGGCTGTAGGCGTGGAAGTTGGTGTGGAAGCCGCTGATCACCGGAATCCGCAGCCGCTCCGCCTGCTTCACCGCCGACCAGCCGAGGGGGCCCTCGGTGGCCACGTAGAGTACATCCGGGCGTTGGCGCTGCCACAGACGCACCAGCTTGTGGTCGGCGGGCATGCCGAAGCGCAGGCCGCGGTACCAGGGCAGGGGCAGTCCGGGGACCACCGTGATCGAGGCCTCCAGGGTCGCCGGCTCGCGTTCGCCGCGGCCCTGGTGCGGGCGCACCAGATGCAGGGTGTGGCCGCGCCCGATCAGGCCGCGGATCAGGCGCTCGACGGTCATGGCGACGCCGTTGACCTCGGGCGGGAAGGTTTCGGTGACGACGCCGATACACAGCGGGCCCGCCGCCTCGGCGAGCGGCGGAATGGCGGGTCGGGTATTCATGCAGCCACTATACCCGCAGCAGGATGAAGCTTGCGTGACATCGTCGTGCCGCCGGAGCGATCGCCCTTGCGGTGCCCGGAGCGCTCTGCAAAGATTAGATCATTGGTATTTGTACGCCGTTCGCGGGATACCCGTAATATGCATGCCCGCACCACCAGCTGCCGCGATTATCTGCTCCCCCCCGGCTTTGATGCCGATGCGCTGGCCATCCGCCTGCAATCCCTCGGTATGCACGAGGGCCCGCCGCAGCGCTGCCGGCGGCGCCTCTACGACAGCTTCGACTGGCGGCTGTTTCATGCCGGCCTGCTGCTGGAACACAGCGACTGCGGCGACGGCGGGCGCCTCTATCTGCACAACGGCAAGGGCTCGGCGCGGGTGATCGAGCGCCGCCGGCCACCCCGTTTCGCCGCCGATCTGGCCGAGGGGCCGCTGCGTGGCGCGCTGGAGGGAGCGCTGGAGATGCGTGCGCTGCTGCCGCAGGCGATCGTCTGCAGCGAGCGCCGCAGCTTCCGCCTGGAGGACGCCGAGGGCAAGCTGCTGCTCGGCCTGCAGCTGGACGAGAGCCGGCTCTGCCCCCCGGGCGGCCGCCGTCGGGTGCCGCTGGAGCGGCGCCTCTGCCTGTTGCCGGTGCGCGGCTACGAGGCGTCCGCGCGCCGGCTGCGCGAACTGCTCAGCGGCGAACCGGGGCTGCTCCCGGCGAGTGAGGGCCTCTGGCCCGCGGCCCTGGCGGCGGCGGGTGCTACCCCCGGCAGCTACTCCTCCAAGCCCGACGTCGCACTCGACCCGGCCATGCGCGCCGACCGCGCCGCCAAACGGATCCTGCTTCACCTGGCCGACATCATGCAGGTGAACCTGGAGGGTACCGTCAACGACACCGACAGCGAGTTTCTGCACGAATATCGCGTGGCCCTGCGCCGCAGCCGTGCCGCCCTGGCGCAGATCAAGGGGATCTTCGCGCCGCGCGACGTGGCCCGTTTCCGCGCCGGGCTCGGCTGGTTGGGCGAGGCCACCGGGCCGACCCGCGACCTGCACGTCTACCTGCTCGGCCTGCCCGCCTATTGCGAGAGTCTGCCGCCGCCCCTGGGCGAGGCGCTGGCGCCGCTGCGCAGCCTGCTGGAGCGGCGCCAGCGACAGGAGCAACTGGCCCTGGCCAGGGCCCTGCGCTCCGCCCGCTACGCCAAGCTGATGACCGCCTGGCGCCGTTTCCTGGAGGCGCCGGTGCCGGCCCACAGCCGCCAGCCCAACGCCATGCGCCCGGTGCGCGCGGTTGCCGTGGAGCGCATCCGCAAGATGCACAAGCGGGTGCTCAGCGAGGGGCGGGCGATCAACGACGCCTCGCCGCCGGAGGAGCTGCATGAGCTGCGCAAGAGCTGCAAGAAGCTGCGCTACCTGCTGGAGTTCTTCCAGGGGCTGTTCCCGCGGCGGCAGGTGCGCCGCCTGATCAAGTCGATGAAGGGGCTGCAGGAGGTGCTCGGGGACTACCAGGACCTGGCGGTGCAGATGGCGGCCCTGGGCCGGTTCGAGGCGATGATGGCGGAGGAGGGCGAGCTGCCGGCGGCGACCCGGGAGGCGATCGACCGGTTGCTCGCCGACCTGCATACGCGCCAGGCCGAGGCCCGCAACGGCTTCGCCGCCGTCTTCGCCGCCTTCGACAATCCCGCACACCATGCGCTGTTCGGCGCGTTGTTTCCCAAACCCGCGGACGACCGATGAAGATACTCGCCAGTTACAACATCAAGGGCGGTGTCGGCAAGACCGCCACCGCGGTCAACCTGGCCTGGTTGGCCGCGCGCGAGGGGGCGCGGACCCTGGTCTGGGACCTCGATCCCCAAGGGGCGGCCAGCTTCTACTTCCGCATCGAACCCAAGGTGAAGGGGGGCGGCAAGGGGCTGGTCAAGGGCAAGCACGAGCTGGAGCGTCTGATCAAGGGCACCAACTATCCCAACCTCGACCTGCTGCCGGCCGACTTCTCCTTCCGCAACCTCGACCTGCTGCTGGAGGAGGCCAAACACCCGACCAAGACCCTGCGCAAGCGGCTCAGGGAGCTGACGGGGGAGTACGACTACGTCTTTCTCGACTGTCCGCCGAGCATCTCCCTGGTTTCGGAGAACATCTTCCGCGCCGCCGACGCCCTGCTGATCCCGACCATTCCCACCACCCTTTCCCTGCGCACCCTCAAACAGCTGGTGGAGTTCTGCGACGAGCAGGCGCTCGGGGTCGAGCTGTTGCCGTTCTTCTCCATGGTCGACCTGCGCAAGCAGCTGCACCGGATGATCGTCGAACAGCCGCCCCAGGGGATGGTGGCGTTCCTGCAAAGCTACATCCCCTACGCCAGCGACGTGGAGCGGATGGGCACGGCGCGGGCGGCGATCGGCGAGTTCGCCGGCCGCAGTGCCGCGGCCCGGGCCTTCGAGGCCCTGTGGCGCGAGGTGCGCGCCGCCCTGCCGGCCTGAGACGGTGGAGCACACCATATTCGCCATCGCCGCCGTGGGCCTGGCCGGTATCGCCTGCCAGTGGCTCGCCTGGTGGCTCAAGCTGCCGGCGATCCTGTTGCTGCTGCTGGCCGGCATCCTCGCCGGCCCGGTGAGCGGCCTGCTCGATGCCGACGCCCTGTTCGGGCCGCTGCTGTTCCCCTTCATCTCCCTCGGCGTGGCGGTGGTGCTGTTCGAGGGCAGCCTGACCCTCAAGCTGCACGAGATCGCCGGCAACGGCATGGTGGTGCGCAACCTGGTCACCGTGGGGGCGCTGGTCAACGGCCTGATCATCGCCCTGGCCACCGAGCGGTTGCTGCACTTTCCCCTGTTGCTGGCGCTGCTGTTCGGGGCCATGGTCACGGTCACCGGGCCCACCGTGATCACGCCGCTGCTGCGCACCATGCGCCCCACCGCCGACATCGCGCGGATCCTGCGCTGGGAAGGGATCATCATCGATCCCCTCGGCGCCCTGCTGGCGGTGCTGGTATTCGAGTTCATCGTCTCCGGGCAGCAGCAGGACACCCTGTTCACCTTTGCCCTGATCATGATCGCCGGCGGCGGTCTCGGCGCGCTGTTCGGCTGGCTGCTCGGCCTGTTGCTGCGTCATCACCTGCTGCCGGAGTACCTGGTCAACGTCACCACCCTGGCGCTGGTGCTGGCGCTGTTTGCCTGCGCCAACCAGCTGCAGCACGAGTCCGGGCTGCTGGCGGTCACGGTGATGGGCATCTGGCTGGCCAACATGCGCGATGTGCCGATCCGCGGTGTGCTCGACTTCAAGGAGAGTCTGAGCGTGATGGTGATTTCGGCGCTGTTCATCCTGCTCGCCGCGCGGGTGCGCTTCGACCAGTTCGCGGCGCTGGGCTGGGAGGTGATCGGCCTGCTCGCAGTGCTGCTGCTGGTGGCCCGGCCGGTGGCGGTGTTGCTGGCCACCATCGGCTCCAAGCTTGGCTGGCGCGAGCGGGTGCTGCTGGGCTGGGTGGCACCGCGGGGCATCGTCGCCGCGGCGGTGGCGGCGCTGTTCGCCCTGCGGCTCCAATCCCTCGGCTTTCCCGAGGCCCAACTGCTGGTGCCGCTCACCTTCCTGGTCATCATCACCACGGTGGTGCTGCAGAGCTTCACCGCGCGGCCGCTGGCCGACCTTCTCGGGGTTTCGGAGCCCGAGCCCAAGGGGGTGCTGATCGTCGGCGCCAACGTGGTCGCCCGGGCCCTGGGCAAGGCGCTCACTGCGCGCGGCTTCCGGGTCATGCTGACCGGCACCGCCTGGGAGGACATCCGCGAGGCGCGCATGCAGGGGCTGCCCACCTACTACGGCAATGCCGTCTCCGAGCATGCCGACCGGAACCTGGAGCTGGTGGGCATCGGCCGGCTGTTCGCCGTCTCCAAGCGCCCGGCGCTCAACGCCCTGGCCTGCGTGCGCTTCCGCCACGAGTTCGGCGCCGGGCACATCTTCTCCGTGCAGACCTCCCAGGAGAAGGGCGCGGCGGAGAAGCAGGCGATCGCCCCCGAGCTCTCCTGCGCGCGGCTGTTCGGCGACAACGTCAGCTATGCCATGCTGGCCAGCGAACTCAGCCGCGGCGGCGAGCTGCACGCCACCACCCTGAGCGAGAATTTCGATTTCCACGCCTTCCTCTCGCGCTACCAGAATCGCGCGATTCCGCTGTTCGCCGTGGATCGCAAGGAGGGGCTGCGGGTCTTCACCGCCAGCGGCGCGCCGACGCCGGAACCGGGCTGGACCCTGGTCAGCCTGATTCCGGGCGAATTGCTGCAAAAGGCCCGCGACGAGGCGGCTGCGGCGGAATAGCCGCACACCCGCGGCCGGGCCCGGTTGGCGCCGCGGGTCCGCGGGCCGGTACAATGGCGGGAAATTCCAACCAAGGCCTTCCCATGAGCGAATCCGAAATCCCCATGCAGATCTCCACGCAGCTGGTTAACGACGTCCAGCGCGTGATCTCCACCGCCGATCCCCGCGCCGCCGATCCCAACGTGACCATGCAGTACCTGGCGGCCGTCATCGGCATCATCCTCGGCAACCGTCCGGCGACCGCCGAGGACAAGTCGGACTACGTGGCCCAGCTGGCGGACTTCATCCGTCACGTGGTCGACGACGTGGACGGCCAGCGCACCGCCCCCGCGGACGCCTGATCCAGCGCCAGTCATGTCGCGCCTTCCCCGTCTGCTGGTGCTGTTGTTCGCCGTCACCCTGGTGGTGACCGGGTGCAGCCGGCCGTCGCAACTCTTTCACCAGCAACTCTACGTCTTCGGCACCCTGGTCGACGTCAGCATCTGGGGCAACGACGAGGCCGCCGCCGAACGCGCGATGAAGGCGGTCGATGCCGACTTCCAGTGGATGAACACGGACTGGCATCCGTGGAAGGGCGACGGCGCGCTGATCCAGTTCAACCGCGCCTGTGCCGCGGGCAAGCCGTACAAGGTGCCGGCCGATCTGCTGCCGCTGATCAAGTGGTCGCAGACGCTGTATACCAAGAGCGACGGCCTGTTCAACGCGGCCATCGGCCAGCTCATCGCCCTGTGGGGTTTTCACAGCGACGTGCGCCCCGACGGGCCGACGCCGTCGAAGGCGGAGATCGCCGCCCTGGTGGCCAAGAACCCGACGCCCCTGGACATTCATCTCAAGGGCGACGTCGCCACCTGCAGCAACCCGGCGGTCTCCCTCGACTTCGGCGGCTTCGCCAAGGGCTATGCCGCCGACTACGCGATCCAGCACATGAAGCGGCTGGGGATCAAGAACGCCATCGTCAACCTCGGCGGCGGCATGCACGTGATGGGGCGCCACGGCGATCGTCCCTGGCGCATCGGCATCCGCCATCCCCAGGGCGATGGCGTGATCGGCGCCATCGACGTGCGCGACGGCGAGAGCGTACATACCTCGGGTAATTACGAGCGCTATCACGAGTACATGGGCAAGCGTTACGCCCACATCATCGACCCGCGCGATGGCTGGCCGGTGGAGCACGTGGTCTCCACCACGGTGATCTGCGATGACGGTACCCTGGCCGACGCCGCCGCCACCGCGCTTACTGTGGCCGG
>CAZMMH010000119.1:0-6920 GCA_964567315.1 uncultured Gammaproteobacteria bacterium | reverse complement strand
GATGGAGGCCGGCCTCGACACCGGCCCGGTGCTGCGCGAGGCGCGCCTGCCGATCACCCCCGAGGATACCGCCGCCAGCCTGCACGACCGCCTCTCCGAGCTGGGCGCGACGACCCTGGGGGAGATCCTCGGGCCCCTGGAGGCGGGTGAGCTGCGACCGCGGGTCCAGGACGCCGAAGGTGTGACTTACGCCCGCAAGCTGACCAAGGAGGAGGCCGAGCTCGACTGGTCGCGGCCGGCGCGGGAGCTGGCCCGCGCGGTCCAGGGCTACAACCCGTGGCCGGTGGCCTATACCGATTTCAACGGCAAGCCCCTGCGCATCTGGCGCGCCCTGGCCCGCGCCGAGAACCATGGCGCCTCCCCCGGCAGCGTGCTGCGCGCCGGCGCCGAGGGGGTCGACGTGGCCTGCGGCGAGGGGGCGCTGCGCCTGCTCGAGGTGCAGATGCCGGGCAAGAAGGCGGTCGCCGCCAGCGATTTCGCCAACGGCCGCGACCTCGGCGGTGCCCGCCTGGGCCACACCCCATGAACCCGCGGGCCTTGGCCGCGCGGGTGCTGGTCAAGGTGCTCGACGAGGGCCGCTCGCTCAGTACCGCCCTGCCCCCCGCCCTGGAGCAGGCAGCTCCGGCCGACCGCGCCCTGCTACAGGCGCTCTGCTACGGCAGCCTGCGCTGGCAGCCGCGCCTGGAGGCCCTGCTTGGCCAGCTGCTGCAACAGCCGTTGAAGGCCAGGGAACGCGAGGTGCATGCCCTGCTGCTGCTCGGCCTGTTCCAGCTGCTGGAGATGGACCTGCCGCAACACGCCGCGGTGGATACCACGGTGGAAGCGGCCCGGGCCCTGAAGAAGGAGTGGGCGGTCCGCCTGGTCAACGGCGTGCTGCGCAACTTCCTGCGCCGGCGGGAGACATTGCTGGCGGCACTGGAGGCCGACCCGGTCGCCGCCTTCGCCCATCCCCGCTGGCTGGTGCAGGCCCTGCGCGAGGCCTGGCCCGACGACTGGCAGCGGGTATTGGCGGCCAACAACGCCCGTGCCCCCATGACCCTGCGGGTCAACCGCCGCCGCCTGGCCCGCACCGACTATCTCGCCCGCCTGGCCGAGGCCGGCATCGAGGCGGAGGCTCACCCCCATGCCCCCGATGCCCTGGTGCTGGCGACGCCCTGCGATGTGCACGCCCTGCCCGGTTTCGACGACGGCCTGGTCTCGGTCCAGGACGCCGCGGCCCAGCTGGCGGCCGACCTGCTCGACCTGCGCCCGGGACAACGGGTCCTCGACGCCTGCGCCGCCCCGGGCGGCAAGACCGGGCACATGCTGGAGCGAGAGGCCGGCCTGAGCGAGGTGGTGGCCCTGGATGCCGACGCCGGGCGCCTGCGCCGGGTCGACGAGAATCTGCAGCGCCTGGGGCTCGCGGCCACCCTGCTCGCGGCCGACGCCGGCGACCCCGAGGCCTGGTGGGACGGCCGGCCCTTCGACCGCATCCTGCTCGACGCCCCCTGCTCCGCCACCGGGGTGATCCGGCGCAATCCGGACATCAAGGCCCTGCGCCGGGCCGACGACATCGGGGCCCTGGCCTCCGAGCAGGGACGCCTGCTGGATGCCTTGTGGCCCTTGCTCGCACATGACGGTATGCTGGTGTACGCGACATGTTCCGTCCTTCCAGCGGAAAACCATCGTCAGGTCGCCGCCTTCCTCGCCCGCCGCGACGACGCCGAGGAACGCCCGATCGGCGCATCCTGGGGGCGTGCCTGTGTGCACGGCCGGCAGATACTGCCGGGCGCCGCAGAAATGGACGGCTTTTATTACGCCTGCCTGGGCAGGCGTTTGGGCGGCAACGAATAACAAGCAGAGCGGGCGCCGCGAGTGCCCGGCGCAACGGCCGAATGCACATTCGAGCGAGACAATCCGGGTATCACCGCTGGCTGCTGGCAATCGGTCTGGCCTGTTTTTGCCTGACCGCCGCCGCCGACCGCCCCGGCATCGTCATCCGCTCCGCCCACACCGAACTGGTGGACGGGGTCTACCAGCTGGACGCGCGCTACGACGCGACCCTTTCCGACAGCGCCCGCGAAGCCCTCGAAAACGGCGTGCCGCTGGTGATCAACGCCGCGATCGAGGTGCGCCGGGTGCGCCGGTATCTGTGGAAGGAGACGGTCGCCTCCCTGAGCCAGCGCTACCGCCTGCACTACCACGCCCTCAGCCGCCGCTACCTGGTGGTCAATCTGAACAGCGGGGTGCAGGAGAGCGCTCCGACCCTCGCCGACGCCCTGCGCCTGCTCGGCCACCTGGAGCGCATCCCGGTGATCGACCGCCGCCTGCTCGAGAAGGGGCAGAAATACACCGTGCGCCTGCGCATCGACCTCGACCTCGATGCCCTGCCCATGCCCCTGCGTACCCTGGCGTACCTGTCGCCCTCCTGGTATCTCTCGAGTGACTGGTACGAACTTCCCCTGTAGGCGCCCCGCCGTCTCGCCTTGAGCCTCACCGCCATGCGCCGCCTTCGTCGACTGATCACCGGTCCAATCCCGATGCTGGTGCTGTTCGGCCTGCTGCTGGCCTCCCTCTACCTGCTCAGCGAGGCGACCCAGCGGCCGGCCGGCACGGAACGCCTGCACGTCTGGCTGCTGGTGGTCAACGGCATCGGCCTGGTGCTGCTGCTGGTGCTGATCGCCGCCAACCTCTACCGGCTGCTCCGCGCCTATCGTCTGCGTGCCCCCGGTGCTCGGCTGACCGCGCGCATGGTGCTGATGTTCGTGGTGCTGATCTTCACCCCGCTCTCCATCGTCTACTACTTCTCGGTGCAGTTCCTCAACCGCGGCATCGACAGCTGGTTCAACGTCGAGATCGAATCGGCCCTGCACGACGCCCTGGAGCTGTCGCGCGCCTCGCTCGACGTGCGCATGCGCGAACTGCTGCGCCAGACCCAAGCCATGGCCAACGAACTGAACAGCGCCGGCGGCAGCAGCAGCATGGCCGCCCTGACCCTCGACGACATGCGCCTCAACAACGACGTCGACGAGCTGACCCTGATTGCCCAGAACGGCCGCATCATCGCCTCCAGCATCGCCGATCCCACCCGCATCCTGCCCAACAAACCCGGCGACGACGTGCTGTTCCAGGTCCGCAGCATCGGCAACTACGTTGGCCTCGACTCGATCAACGGCACCCTCTATATCCGTGCCGTGGTGGCGCTGCACCCAGCCGGCAGCGCCACCCTCAACGCGCCGGTGCTGCAGGCCCTCTATCCGGTGGCCGAACGCCTCGGCCGCCTGGCCGCCAGCGTGCAGACTGCCTTCTCCCGCTACACCGAACTGACCTACCTGCGCGGCCCGCTGAAGGCGAGCTTCGTCATGACCCTGTCCCTGGTGCTGCTGCTCAGCCTGTTCGCCGCGGTGCTGGCGGCGTTCGCCTCGGCGCGGCGTCTGACGGCGCCTATCCGCGACCTGGTGGAGGGCACCCACGCGGTGGCCGAGGGCGACTACTCCAAGCGCCTGCCGGAGATCGGGGGCGACGAGCTCGGCGTGCTGGTGCGCTCGTTCAACGAAATGACCCGCCGGGTGGCCCGCGCCCGCGACGACGCCAGCCGCAGCCAGTTGGAGGCGGAGAGCCAGCGCGCCTATCTGGAGGCGGTCCTCAGCCGCCTCTCCTCCGGGGTGCTGGTGCTCGACCACAACCTTGAGGTGCGCATCGTCAACGCCGTGGCCAGCCAGATCCTCGGCGTCGGCACCGAGGTGCTGCTGGACGGGCCCCTGGGCACCCTGGGTACGCGGGTCCCGGCGCTGCAACCGCTGGTGGACGCGCTCCAGCCCTACGCCCACGCGGGCGCCACCGAGTGGCGGCTCGAACTGACCCTGTTCGGCGTCTCCGGGCGCAAGGTGCTGCTGTGCCGCGGCACCACCCTGCCCGGCGACGGCGGCCACGCCGGCCACGTGGTGGTGTTCGACGACGTCACCGCCCTGATCCAGGCCCAGCGCGACGCCGCCTGGGGCGAGGTGGCGCGGCGCCTGGCCCACGAAATCAAGAACCCGCTGACGCCGATCCAGCTCTCCGCCGAGCGCCTGCGGCACAAGTATCTCGGCCGCCTCGAGGGCAAGGATGCGGAAGTGCTCGACCGCGCCACCCACACCATCGTGCAGCAGGTGGAGGCGATGAAGGAGATGGTCAACGCCTTCTCCGAATACGCCCGCTCGCCGCGGACCCAGCTGGCACCCCTTGACCTGAACAGCCTGATCCGCGAAGTTCTCGACCTGTACCGCGGGCCCGGTGCCGCCGTAACATTCGAGGACCAGCTGGAGCCGACGCTGCCCGCGATCAAGGCGGACTCGGGACGCCTGCGGCAGCTGCTGCACAACCTGGTGAAGAATGCCATGGAGGCCTGCAGCGAGGCCGAGACGCCGCGGGTGCTGGTGCTGACCCGCTGCCTGGCCGAGGCCGAATGCAACTTCATCGAACTGTTTATCGAGGACAACGGCCATGGCATCCCCGAGGAGTTGCTTGGCCAGCTGTTCGAGCCCTACGTGACCACCAAGACCAAGGGCACCGGGCTGGGACTGGCGATTGTGAAAAAGATCGTAGAAGAGCACGGCGGGGTGATTTGGGCCGAAAATGTCGCGCCACAGGGTGCGCGTATGGCGATCCGCCTGCCGGTCCGTCCGCGCGAGCGTGACGAGGACGCGCGGACGGAAGGTGTGGAAGCGAGTGACGAAAGGGGACGGGGATGACGGGCAACTATGTCCTGGTAGTGGATGACGAACCGGACATCCGCAATCTGCTCAAGGAGATCCTTGAGGACGAACACTATGAGGTGGACACCGCCGAAAACGGCGAGGCCGCCCGTCAGGCGCTGCGGGCACGCCGCCCGGACCTGATCATGCTCGACATCTGGATGCCCGACGTGGACGGCATCACCCTGCTCAAGGAGTGGAGCGAGCAGGACGGCCTGCCCTGCCCGGTGATCGTGATGTCCGGCCACGGCACCGTGGAGACCGCAGTGGAGGCCACCCGCCTCGGCGCCTACGATTTCATCGAGAAGCCGATCTCCCTGGCCAAGCTGCTGGTCACCGTGGAACGCGCCCTGGAGACCGGCAAGCTGCGCCGCGAGAACGTCGGCCTCAAACGCCGCGCCGCCGGCTTCGAGGAGCCGCTGGGGCGCAGCCCGGTGATGCAGACCCTGCGCGACCAGGTCCGGCGCATCGCCCAGCACGACACCCGGGTGCTGATCACCGGCGAACCGGGCAGCGGCAAACAGACCTTCGCCCGCTTCCTGCACAACGTCGGCACCCGCCGCGACGGGCCGTTCGTCGAGGTCAACGTCGGCACCATCGCCCGCGAGAACTCGGCCCGCGAACTGTTCGGCAGCGAGGAGGACGACACCACCCGCTACGGCCTGTTCGAGCAGGCCAACGGCGGCACCCTGTTCCTCAACGAAGTGGCCGATATGGACCTGCAGACCCAGGCACGGCTGCAGAGCGCCCTGGAGAGCCGTTCCTTCATGCGCGTCGGCGGCAGCGAACCGGTGCGGGTGGACGTGCGGGTGATCGCCGCCAGCCACCGCGACCTGGAGGCGCTGATCGAGGACAACGAATTCCGCGAGGACCTCTACTACAACCTCAACGTGGTGCCGCTGGCGATTCCGCCCCTGCGCGAACACCCCGATGACATCCCCGACCTGCTCGAGTTCTACATCAACCAGTGCGTGACCCAGGAAAACCTGCACTACCGCCACTTCAGCACCGCGGCGCAGAACCGCCTGCGCAACCACGCCTGGCCGGGCAACGTGCGCGAGCTCAAGAACCTGGTGCAGCGTCTGCTGATTCTCGGCGGCGGCCAGGAGATCAGCCTGGAGGAGATCGAGCGGGCCCTCGGCAGCCACGCCCAGCCGGCGCTGGTCGACGGCCTCTCGCAGACGGTCTTCGAGCTGCCCCTGCGCGAGGCGCGGGAGCAGTTCGAAAAGGTCTATCTGGAGCACCAGCTGCGCGCCTCGGGCGGCAGCGTGGGCAAACTCGCGAAACTGGCCGGCATGGAGCGCACCAACCTCTACCGCAAGCTGCGCGCCCTCGGCATCGACCCCAAGCAGAGCTGAACCGCATGCGCGTGCGCGGCGGCGGCGTGGCCAGCCACCCGCGGGGGGAGTATCATCGCCGCCACACAGCGGGGGCAGGTTGGAATAAGTCATGAAAATCGTGATTCTTGGGGCCGGCCAGGTCGGCTCGTCGGTCGCGCACAACCTGGCCAGCGAGGCCAACGACATCACCGTGGTCGATCAGCGGACGGAGATCCTGCGCGAACTCCAGGACCGCCTCGACCTGCGCACGGTGGTCGGTCACGCGGCGCACCCGGAGGTGCTGATCCGCGCCGGCATCGAGGATGCCGACATGATCATCGCGGTGACCAACAGCGACGAAACCAACATGGTCGCCTGCCAGGTGGCCGCGACCCTGTTCCGCACACCGACCAAGATCGCCCGCGTACGCGCCCACGAATACCTCTCCTATCCCAAGCTGTTCGGCGCCGAGGGGCTGCCCATCGACGTGCTGATCAGCCCGGAACAGCTGGTCACCGACTACATCCTGCGGCTGGTGCAGCGGCCGGGCGCCCTGCAGGTGCTCGACTTCGCCGGCGGCAAGGCTCAGCTGGTGGGCATGCGCGCCTACTACGGCGGACCGCTGGTGGGCCAGGAGCTCAAGACCATGCGCACCCATACCCCCGGCATCGATACCCGGGTGGCGGCGATCTTTCGCCGCGACAAACCGATCTTTCCCGAGGGCGACACGGTCATCGAGGCCGACGACGAGGTCTTCTTCGTCGCCGCCAAGCGCAATATCCGCAAAGTGATGGGCGAGTTCGGCCGCCTCGACCGGCCGGTTAAGAGCGTGGTGATCGCCGGCGGCGGCAACATCGGCAAATCGGTGGCCCAGGCGCTGGAGAAC
>CAZMMH010000118.1:0-6931 GCA_964567315.1 uncultured Gammaproteobacteria bacterium | reverse complement strand
GATCACCGCCGCCTTGAACTCGACCGCCGGCTTGAAGTCGTTGGCCGGGCGCATCCAGAGGCCGTCATAGCCCACCTGCCACTGGCGCAGCCACTGTTCCGTCTGCGCCTTCACCGCGGCGCTGCGGCCGGTGAGCAGGATCACCGGAATGCCCTCGGCCCGCGCCTGGTTGAGGCGGTGGATCAGGGGCGCGTTGGGCATGTCGTCGACGCAGGCCTCGAGGAAGCGCTCCCAATGCTTCACCCCCTCCTCGTTGTAGAGGTGGTGCAGGCGGTGCTCGACCAGGGCCAGCACCCCGTCGAGGCCGCAGATGACGATTTCCTGTGGATCGGGCACGGTTATTCAGTCGGTGACGTCAGTGGTTTGGAAGAGCAAGAGCATGCCTCACGCAGAGACGCAAAGGCGCAGAGAAAAGCAAAAAGCGGCCTCGCGCAAAGCACGCCAAGCGCGCAAAGAAAATATCTTGCTGTCAGGGGCGCGGCCAAGCCCAGGCTATTGGGGAAGACTCGTCGCCCCCTCACGCCCGGAGAGAAAACCCCAGCCAAGTCGAATTACCTGGCGTGCTTGGCGTGCTTTGCGCGAGACAAGGTTTTCTTGGTCTTCCTCTGCGCCTTTGCGTCTCTGCGTGAGGCGATCCTTTCTTTGGTTGCCGTTGCAGGCGCTATTCTGCCCCATGGGACGAAGGATGACGAAACGCACATGCACCGCCTGAGCGACCCGACCGCGACGCCCCAGCGCCTGAGCCAGTCGGTGGTACAGGTGGGCGAGTTGCTGGGACTCTACCGGGCCGAGGTGGCGCGGCTGCTGGGCCTGCACTGCGAGGACGTGGGCGCGCTCTACGACGGCCGCCTGCTGCTGGTGCCGGCGAGCGAGGCCGGCGTGCAGGGCAGGCTCTTCATCCGCCTCTTCCAGGCCCTCTACGACCGCATGCAGGGCGACGGCCCGCGCATGATCCACTGGTTGCGGGCAGACAACGAAGAGCTCGGCAGCTCGCCCTTCCTTCTGATGGTCGATCATGGCCGCCTGGAGCAGGTGGTGGCCCGCATCGAGTCCTGCCACTGATCCTGCGGCAAGGGTTTTCCGAAAAGCCGGTCTCGCGCAAAGGCGCCAAGGCGCAAAGGGAATACCCTGAGTATCTGGCCGCTGGCTTGCGTGGTCTCCGTGCACCGGGAACGACGCGCGCAATTTCGTGCGGCCGCCTGCAGACCGACTCCGAAGGTCATCAGCCAATTGACCTGCCTTCCTTTGCGCCTTAGCGGCTTTGCGCGCGGCAGGTCTTTAAAACAGCTTCGCGAGCCCGAGCGCGCTGACCACCATCAGCCCGGCGCCGATGATGCGCTTGAAGGCGCTGTCGTTGGCCAGGATCGCCTCGTGGGCCTTGAGGCCGATGACGTGACCGACCGCGGCCACCGGCAGCAGCAGGGCCGCCGCCTTCAGGTGCAGGTTCACGCCCACGGCGGCGAAGGTCGCCATCTTGATCGAGACCAGCACGAACCAAAGCACGAACAGGCTGTTGCGCAGCTGGGCCAGCGGCACGTTGCGCATGAACACCGCCACGATCAGCGGCGCCCCGGTGAGGGAGGTGCCGGCGATGTAGCCGCCGAAGATCAGCAGCAGCTTGTCGACCCAGGTGCGGCGGCTGTGGATGGCCCAGTTCATCAGCCAGATGAAGCCGTAGAACAGGGTCACCGAGTAGATGAACAGCAACAGCCAGCGCAGGGGCAGGTTGAGCAGTCCGGCGATCCCGGCCAGGGCCGCCGGCACGATCCAGACCATCGCCCGGCGCAGGTAGGCCCAGTCCACGTTGCGCAGGCGGGTGCGCAGGGTCAGGGCGGAGAAGAACAGCAGGTGGGTGCCGATGATCGGCAGCCAGAGCAGCGGCCGGTCGTCGATGAACAGCAGCAGCGGCAGGCCCAGGGCGGCACCGCCGAAGCCGAGCCCGGAGCGCACGAAGCCGGCCCAGACGAAGAGCAGGGCGACCAGCAGGGTTTGACTGAGGTCGAAGTGGAGCAGCACGGCAGCGGGTCCGGAGCGAGCGGCCTACTATAGCGAAACCGTGTTGGATTCATACAAGTGCCCGGCACGCGCGGCGCGACAAGCGCGCCCCGGGGCGGGATAATGCCGCCCATTCGTTCACCCCGAAGGTGGAACCCCATGGATTTCGAAACCCTCATCGCCGACTTCCGCAGCGTCGTTCCCGCGGTGGAGTTCTGGTCCCTGCGCCTGGTGCTGGAGGAGCGCGAGACGCTCTCGGTGCGCGCCGGCGTGGTTCAGCCGCCGCGCCTGGCGCGCGAGAGCGGCGCCCACATCACCCTGGTCGACCGCGGCGGCGTTGCCTATGGCGCCACCGGCGAGCTGACCCGTGCCGGCCTGCGCGCCGCCTGCGAGCGGGCCGTGCCCTGGCTGGAGCTCTCCCGCCGCCGCGGCCTGTTCGATGCCGGCTGCATCGCCCGCCCGACCCGTTCCGGCGACTACGCCTCGCCGTTGGCCCGGCCCTGGGACGCCTCGGGCGTGGAGGAGAAGCTGACCCTGTTGATGGACGCCGACCGCCGCCTCGCCGTGGACGCGGCGATCGTGGACCGCCAGGCGTACCTCGGCCGCCGTGCCACCACCGTCTGGCTGCTCACCAGCGACGGGGTCGAGATCCGCCAGCAGTTCGATTACCTCGAGCCGGGCCTGGCGGCGGTGGCCAACAAGGGCGCACAGACCCAGGTGCGCAGCGGCGGCGGCCTGGGCAATGCCTTCCAGGGTGGCCTGGAGCGGCTGGCCGCGGTGGAGTTCCCGGAGAGCGCGGAACGCACCGCCGAGGAGGCCCTGGCCCTGCTCGACGCGCCCGAGTGCCCCACCGCCACCGCCTCCCTGCTGCTCACGCCGGACCAGATGATGCTGCAGATCCACGAGAGCATCGGCCATCCCCTGGAGCTCGACCGCATCCTCGGCGACGAGCGCAACTACGCCGGTACCAGCTTCGTGACCAGGGAGATGTTCGGCAACTACCGCTACGGCTCCGAGCTGCTCAACGTCACCTTCGATCCCGGCGTCCCGGAGGAGGCGGCGAGCTACGCCTTCGACGACGATGGCACCCCCGCCGAGCGCACCTACCTGATCCGCGACGGCCTCCTCGAACGGCCCCTGGGCGGCGTCCTCTCCCAGGCCCGTGCCGGCATGGAGGGGGTGGCCAACAGCCGCGCCTGCGCCTGGAACCGGCCGGCCATCGACCGCATGGCCAACCTCAATCTGGAGCCGGGCGCGAGCCCCCTGGATGAGCTGGTCGGCGCGGTGGAGTTCGGCGTGTTGATGGAGACCAACCGCTCCTGGTCCATCGACGACAGCCGCAACAAGTTCCAGTTCGGCTGCGAGTACGCCCGGCTCATCGAGGACGGCGAGATCAAAGGGGTGGTCAGGAACCCCGGCTACCGGGGCGTATCCGCGACCTTCTGGCGCAATCTCTCGGCAGTGGGCGCCCCTGATACGTTCCGTGTACACGGGGTGTCAAACTGCGGCAAGGGCGAGCCCGCCCAGTCGCTGCAAACCGGCCACGCCTGCCCTGCCTGCGTGTTCCGGAACGTGGACGTCTTCGGCGGATCGTGAACGCCATGCGCGACTTCTTCTACGATCTGGCTGACCACCTGGACGGCCTGCTGCAGCCCGGAGAAACCTACACCTGCACCCTGGAGGCCGAGGAATCGGACTTCGCACGCCTGAGCCGCAACCGGGTGCGCCAAGCCGGCAGCGTGCGCCAGTGCACCGTGTCGGTGGACCTCATTGCGGATCGGCGCCACGCCCAGGGCTCGCTGGTACTGGCCGGCGACCCGGGTGCGGACCACCCCCGGCTCGCGGGGCTGGTGCAGGAGCTGCGCAAGCGGCGCACTGCGGTACAGGCCGATCCCTACCTGTACTACGCCACCGACGCGCGCCGCGGCGATGATGCCGATCCCGGTACCCTGCCCGAGAGTGGCGAAGCACTGCGCCAGATCCGGCTGGCCGCCGAGGGCCTGGACCTGGTGGGACTGTGGGCCTGCGGCATCCAGTACGCCGGCTTTGCCAGCTCCCATGGCAGCCGGCTGTGGCACAGCCGCGGCAGCTTCAACCTGGACTGGAGCTGCTACCACCAGGGCGACAAGGCGGTGAAGAGCACCTACGCGGGGAAGATCTGGGATCCGGCCGCGCTGGCCGAGCGGATGGCCGGGGTACGCCAGAGCCTGGAGATCATGGCGCGCGCGCCCCACACCGTCGATCCCGGCCGTTACCGGGCTTATCTCGCGCCCTCGGCGCTGAAGGAGATCCTGGACATGCTGGCCTGGGGCGGCTTCAGCCTGAAGAGTCACCGTACCCGTCAGACACCGTTGCTGAAGATGATCGAGGAAGGCCGCCGCCTGCACCCGGCGGTGAGCCTGGCCCAGGACCGCACCGCCGGCCTCGCGCCGGGCTTCACCCCGGAAGGCTTCGCCAGGCCGGCGCGGGTAGAGCTGGTCGCCGATGGGAGCTACCGCGGCTGCCTGGTCGCGGCCCGCAGCGCCAGGGAGTATGGCGAGCCCGTAAACGCCCCCGATGAGGCCCCCGACGCCCTGGACATGGCCCCGGGCGAGATGGCCGAGAGCGAGGCGCTCTCACGCCTGGATACCGGCGTCTACCTGAACAACCTCTGGTACTGCAACTACTCGGACCGCAACGACTGCCGGATCACCGGCATGACCCGCTTCGCCTGCTTCTGGGTGGAAGGTGGCCGCATCCGGGCACCGCTGTCCGTCATGCGCTTCGATGACAGCGTGTACCGGATGCTCGGCGAGAGCCTGGAAGGCCTCACCCGGGAGCGGGCGCTGATCCTGGACCCCGACACCTACCATCAGCGCTCCTGGGCCTCGGCCCGGCTCCCGGGCGCTCTGGTCCGGGATCTTAGCTTTACCCTGTGAGAGGACGGTTTACCTGTTCAGATACCACAGTCCGAGGTTCAGATAAGCGGCGAAGGACACCCACAGCAGATAAGGAAGCAGCAGGACGCCCCCCAAGACGGCGACCCTCCAAAAAGCGCTCAACGTGAAGAGGAGCGCCACCCACAGCACCCCGAGATCCAATAGCGCGACGCCAATCAGGTGTAATCCGAAAAACAGCCAGGACCAAGCCGCGTTCAAGACGAGCTGAAGCGCGAACAGCGCCAGGGCCGGAAGCCCGCCCCTGAGCCCCCTGGCCCGCCAGACCAGCCAGGCCGCTACCGCCATCAAGCCGTAGAGCGCCGTCCACACGGGCGGGAACACCCAGTTCGGAGGATTCAGCGGGGGCTTCGCCAGCTCGGCGTACCAGGCACCGGGGTGAAAAACCGCGCCCATAGCCGCTGCGCCGAAGCACACAGCCAGGGAGAACAGCAGGGCCAGGGCGGACCGCAGGGGGACGGCGGAAGAGTCTCGGACCATCGTCGGGGTGGCTCGGCAGGGCTGGATAGGCATATTATCATAGGCTTTTCTACGGCTTGGTCCCGGCGCCTGCTCGCGGCAGGGCTGATCCAGGCAAGCCGTGGACCCATGAACCGGGGGTACTTGCGCGCGCAGGGCATTGGTGTTCGGTTAAGGCCTGGGTGGTGCGAGGCGAAGGAACCGTCGGCCGCGGGATGGCGGCCGTCGAGCCTGCAGGGAGGTATTCACGGCATGTTCCGGAGGCTCGTACCGCTCAGGCCGGCACCATCCAAGCCCTTCACCCATCACGGCTGGCGCGCAGGGCCGGCCTGGCTCTCCGTTCTGCCTACGGTGTAACGACGATGAACTGGCGTGCGTTGTCTCACGGCCTGATAATAATCGCTTCGCTGGTCGTGCTGGGATATCTGCTCCAGCTGGTTCACCTGGACAAGGCGTGGATCGACAGCCAGGTTCGCGGCCACGGCATGGCCGGCTCGCTGTTGTTCGTTGCCGTGGGTACCTTCACCACCGCCATCGGCCTGCCAAGGCAGATAATCGCGTTTCTCGGCGCTTACGCCTTCGGCCTTGTCATGGGTGGGCTCCTGGGTCTGCTGGCCTCCGTTCTGGGCTGCGTGTCGGCTTTCTACTACGCCCGCCTGGTCGCCCGCCGCATGGTGAAGGCGCGCTTCCCGGGGCGTATCGAGAAGATCGACAACTTCATCCGCGACAACCCCTTCAGCATGACCTTGCTGCTGCGCCTGTTCCCGGCGGGCAGCAACATCGTCACCAACTTGGCGGCCGGCGTGTCCAGCATACGCGCCCTGTCCTTTTTCGCGGGCTCGGCCCTGGGCTACGTCCCGCACGTGGTGGTGTTCGCACTCATCGGCAGCGGGATCAACGTGGACCCCATCGTGCGCATCAGCATGGGCGTGGTGTTGTTCGTAGTCTCTAGCGTGCTGGGCTTGCATCTGTACCGCAAATACCGCCGCGGCAAGAGCGTCGACGAAGAGCTCGACCGGGAGCTTGGCGTGGAAGACACGCAGGTATCGGGGTCCGAATCGCGTTAGCGCGCTGGCACCGAGCCCCCAGCGCCGGTTGGTCGGCCATGCGCACACGGGGCAGAATGGTGGCTCACTACCGGCCAATCCGCGCCACCCGGAGTCCATGATACCGCCATGAGCCGCAGCGCCGAGCAGCCCGACGATGCCACGGTGTTTCACGTGCACGGCGTCACCAAGGTCTACGAGATGGGCGAGGTGCGGGTGCACGCCCTGCGCGGAGTCGATCTGGATCTGTACCGGGGCGAGCTGGTGGTGCTGCTGGGTCCCTCCGGCAGCGGCAAGTCCACGCTGCTCAACATCCTGGGCGGCCTGGACACAGCCACCAGCGGCGAGGTGCGCTACCGGGACTGGGATCTCACCCACGCCGACGAGCGCACTCTCACCGAGTTCCGCCGCTATCACGTCGGCTTCGTGTTCCAGTTCTACAACCTGATCCCCAGCCTAACTGCACGCGAGAACGTATCGGCAGTCACGGAGATC
>CAZMMH010000117.1:0-6990 GCA_964567315.1 uncultured Gammaproteobacteria bacterium | reverse complement strand
GGCCTGCTCGGCAACATCGGCTTCCGCGACGAGGCCCACAGCTTCCTCGGTGCCCGCAACAGCCGCTTCAACGTCTTCCCCGGCTCCGGCCTGTTCAAGAAGCCGCCCAAGTGGCTGATGGCCGGCGAGCTGATCGAGACCACGCGGCTCTACGCCCACACCGTGGCCGGGATCAAGCCCGAGTGGGTGGAGGAGCTGGGCGGGCACCTGGTCAAGCGCAGCTACTCCGAGCCCCACTGGGAGCAGCGCGCCGCCCAGGTGGCCGCCACCGAACGGGTCACCCTCTACGGCCTCACGGTGAACCCGGGGCGGCGGGTCAACTACGGTCCCATCAACCCGGTGGAGGCCCGCGAACTGTTCATCCGCGGCGCCCTGGTGGAGGGTGAGTACCAGACCAAGGCGCCGTTTTTCAAACACAATCGCGAGCTGCTCGCCTCAATCGAGGCGCTGGAGCACAAGCAGCGGCGGCGCGACGTGCTGGTGGACGAGGAGGAGCTCTACGCCTTCTACGATGCGCGGATCCCCGCCGGGATCTACAGCGGCGCCCAGTTCGAGCAGTGGCGCCGCGAGGCGGAGAAGAGCGACCCCAAGGCCCTGTTCCTCACCCGCGAGGCGCTCATGCGCCACGAGGCCGAGGGGGTCACCGCCGGCCTGTTCCCGGAATCCCTCACCGCCGACGGCCTGGTCTACCCCCTCGACTATCACTTCGAGCCCGGTCACCCGGCCGACGGCGTCACCCTGGTGATCCCGCTGGCGGCGCTCAACCAGGCGCCCGAGGCGCGGGCCGAATGGCTGGTGCCCGGCCTGATCGAGGAGAAGCTGGCGGCGCTGATCAGGAGTCTGCCCAAGTCCCTGCGGCGCAACTTCGTGCCGGCGCCGGACTTCGCCCGCGCCGCCGCCGGGCGGCTGGAGTTCGGCCGTGGCGCGCTGCTGGAGCAACTGGCCCACCAGCTGCTGCGCATGACCGGCGTCGAGGTGCCACCGGATGCATGGCAGCCCCAGGTCCTGGCGCCCCACCTGCGCATGAACTTCCGCGTGGTGGACAACCGGGGCAAGCCCCTGGGCGAGGAGCGCGACCTGGCCACCCTGCGTGCCCGCCTCAGTGGTCGCGCGCGGGAGAGCTTCGCCGGCGTGGTGGAGAACCGCTGGGAGCGGAACGGCCTCACCGAGTGGAGCTGCGGCGAGCTGCCGGAGGTGGTGGAGTTCACCCGCCAGGGGCTCACCCTGCGCGGCTACCCGGCCCTGGTGGACGCCGGCGACGCGGTCGATCTCAAGCTGTTCGACGACCCCGACGAGGCGCTGGCCAGCCATCGCCTCGGTCTGCGCCGATTGGCGATGCGGGTGCTGGCCAAGGAGGTCAAGTATCTGCACAAGAACCTGCCCGGCATCGATCGCATGTGCCTGCACTATGCGCCGGTCGGCAAGTGCGAGGCCCTGCGCGGCGAACTGGTGGCGGCGGCGGTGGACCGCGCCCTGGTGGTCGAACCCCTGCCGAGGGACGCCGCCGCCTTCGCCGCACGCACCGAGGAGGGGCGCAAGCGGCTGGTGGAGGAGGGCAACGCCCTCAGCCGCGACGTCGGTGCCGCCCTGGCCGAATACCACGCGGTGGCCAAGCGGCTGAAGGGGGCCCTGCCGCCCACCTGGCTGGAGGCCGTGCGGGACATTCGCGAGCAGCTCGACCGGCTGGTCTATCCCGGCTTCGTCGCCGCCACGCCGCCCGAGGTGCTGCCCCAGCTGGCCCGCTATCTCAAGGCGATCGGGGTGCGCCTGGAGAAGCTCTCGGGCCGGCTGCAGAAGGACCGCCAGGCGGCCCTGGAGGTGAAGGCGTTGTGGCAGGCCTGGGCCGAGCGCACCGCCGACGGCAAGCGCGGCGGGCCCGAGTGGACCGAGTTCCGCTGGCTGCTGGAGGAACTGCGGGTCTCGCTGTTCGCCCAGGAGCTGAAGACCCGGGTGCCGGTCTCGGCGGCGCGCCTGGGCAAGCGTCTGGCGGAGCTGGGCAAGGCCTGAGGCGGCCCGCAGGGCACCCCAGACCGTGTCCGGCGTGGGGGATTTGACCCCCTGCCATCGGGGCCGATCCGTTGCTATCATCGCCCGATGGACCGAGGAAAGATCGATCAGTGCGTTGAGTTGCTGTGCCACCGCGGTTGCCGCGAGGTTGGCCAGATCATCACCCGTCTCGATGCCGGTGAGGCGGTCGACGGCACCGAATCCCTCGCCGACGCCGAGCGCGAGGCGGTACTCCAGGAGCTGCGCTCCATCATGGCCGTCTACGGCGGTCAGTGTCACGTTTGACCCCCGGCGGCCGTTCCCCGGTCGCGTGTTGCAACCGCCAGCTCCCCGAACGCCTCCCCCCGTGCGTCTCCGACTACCGCTGCGGAGCGGTCTGCCCTCGACTTGCCGCGGCTGCCGGCTGCAGGCGCCAGATCACCGACCACGGCGGCAGGCTCCGCCCGGTTTGATGGCTGGCGGCCGTTTCCGGCAGCGCGTAAAGGGTCTCCCCCGGGAGCGCCGGGGCCTGCTCCAGCGGCGCGGCCGCGAGATTGGCCAGCAGGTACAGCCGGCTGCCGTCGTCCAGTTCCCATTCCGCCCGTAGCGCCCGCTCGCCGATGGCCGTGGCGCGGGCGGTGCCGCCGCGGGCGTTTGCCAGGCGCGGTACCAGCCGCTCGGCGCGGATCGCCAGCAGCTCGCGGTGCAGCGCCAGCCAGGCGCTGCCTGCCACGCTGTGGGCCTCGGCCCAGTCGAGCCGGGCCCGCTCGAAGGTCGCGTGCAGGGTCGGGTCGGCTATCTCCCGTGACGTCGCCGCCGCGGCGAACTCGGGCCGGTGGGCGAATTCGCGCAGACGCCCCTCCCTGATCGCCGCGGCCAGCGGCGGCTCGAAATCGCAGAAGAACGGAAACGGCTGGCGGCTGCACCACTCCTGGCCCATGAACAGCAGCGGCGGGAAGGGGGCGAGCAGCAACAGCGCGGTGAGGGCGCCGTAGGCCGCCTCGGGGACCAGGGTGCCCAGGCGCTCGCCGAAGGGGCGGTTGCCCGCCTGGTCGTGGGTCTGCAGGAAGGTGACGAAGGCCGCCGGCGGCAGGTCGGCGCTCGGCTCGCCCCGAGCCGTGCCGCCGCGGTGGACCGACGGTTCGCCCTGGTAGGCGAAACCTTCGGCGAGGCAGCGCAGCAGGTGGCGCAGGGGCGCGTCGGCGTAGTCTGCGTAGACGCCGTTCGCCTCGCCGGTGGTGAGCACGTGCAGGGCGTGGTGGAAGTCGTCGTTCCACTGGGCGCTGTAGAGGCGTGGGGCACTGTCGTCGCGGGCCAGGTAGTGGGCGCGGTTGGCGTCGTCCTCCAGCACCAGGTGGACCTGGCGCCGCGGGTCGAGGCGCCGCCGCACCTCGGTGGCGAGCTGTTCCAGGAAGTCGGGCCGGCTGCGGTCCTCGATCGCGTGCACCGCATCCAGGCGCAGGCCGTCCAGGTGATACTCCTCCAGCCAGTAGAGCGCATTGTGGACGAAGAATTCGCGTACCCAGCGGCTGTGGGGGCCGTCGAAATCGATCGCCGCGCCCCACGGGGTGTGCCGGTCGGTGTGGAAGACCTGCGGGGCATAGAGATTGAGGTAGTTGCCCTCCGGGCCGAAGTGGTTGTAGACCACATCGAGAAACACCATCAGGCCGCGGCGGTGGGCGGCGTCCACCAGCCTTTTCAGCGCCTCCGGCGGACCGTAGCCGGCCTCCGGGGCGAAGGGGTAGACGCCGTCGTAGCCCCAGTTGCGGCTGCCGGGAAAGTCCGCCAGCGGCATCAGCTGCAGCGCCGTGACGCCGAGCGCGGCCAGGTGGTCGAGGCGTGCCCGCACGCCGTCGAAACTGCCCTCGGGGCTGAAGCTGCCCACGTGCAGCTCGTAGCACACCGCCTCGTGCCACGGGCGTCCGCACCAGTCGTCGTCCTGCCAGTGGAAGCTGCGCGGGTCGACCACCGCGCTCGGGCCGTGGACGTCCTCGGGCTGGTGGCGCGAGGCCGGGTCCGGTACCTCGGCGCCGCCGTCGATGCGGTAGCGGTAACGGCTGCCGGCGGCGGCGGGCAGGCTCAGCTCGAACCAGCCCTCCGCCTGCCGCGTCATCGCCCGCGGCCGCTCCGCCTCCAGGCACAGCTCGACACAGGTCGCGGCGGGCGCCCACAGACGGAAGCGCACCGAACCGTTGTCGTTGGCCTGGGCACCGAAGGGCATGCTGTGGGCGCGGCGGGTCATGGCTCCAATGGTAGCTGGCCGGCCCCGCCTGCGGCACCCGGACCACGATTGCCCATGTGCGGTGGAAACGAGCGCACACGGGGCGCTATGCTGAACACATTGCCGCAACGGACCCGAGGCCATGAGGCTTGTTCGCCCCCTGCTGTTTTCGCTGCTGCTGGTTCTGCCCGCCCTGGCCGCGGCGGAAACCGCGGTGCCCAGCGCCGCCTCCCTGGTCAAACAGGCGATCGAGCACTGGCGCGACGTCTCCTCCTACAGCGTCTTCGACATGACCATCCACCGCCCCGACTGGCATCGGACCATGCGCATGCGCATCTGGACCCAGGGGCTGAAGAACTCCCTGGTGCGGGTGGTGTCGCCGGCCAAGGACGCCGGCAACGCCACCCTCATGCGCAACGACGAGATGTGGAGCTTCACCCCCAAGATCAACCGGGTGATCAAGATCCCCTCGAGCATGATGCATCAGAGCTGGATGGGCTCCGATTTCTCCAACAACGACGTCTCCCGTTCCGACGACATCATCGACCAGTACGACCATACCCTGCTCAAGACCGAGCAGGTGGACGGTCACACCGTTTACACCGTGCAGTCGGTGCCCCACGAGGACGCGCCGGTGGTCTGGGGGCGCGAGGTGCTGCGCATCCGTGACGACTTCGTGGTGCTGGAGCACGATTTCTACGACCAGGAGGGCAAGCTGGTGAAACGGATGGTCTCCTCCGACATCCGCGAAATGGGCGGCAAGATGATTGCCGCAGTGGAGCGCATGGGCCAGGTGGACAAGCCCGGTGAGTGGACCGAGATCCGGGTGATCGAGGCCCATTACGGCATCGACGTGCCGCCCACCACCTTCACCCTCTCCAACCTGCGTAACCCGCGCTCGTGATGACTCTGCGCCTGGCCTGGCGCAATCTCTGGCGCAACCCGCGGCGCAGCTGGCTCACGGCGGCGGCGATCGCCTTCTCGGCGACGCTGCTGATCTTCTCCATCACCCTGCAGCTCGGCTCCTACGACATGATGATCGACAACAGCCTGCGGGTGTTCAGCGGTCAGCTGCAGGTGCAGCACGCGGGCTACCAGGACAAGCCGCGCCTGCGCAGCGACATCCCCCATGCCACGGCCCTGGCCGCGCGCATCCGCAAGGCCACCGGCGCCGCGGTGGCGGTACGCGCCCAGGGCTTCGCCCTGGCCTCGTCCAGGGAGCGCAGTTACGGGGTGATGGTGGTCGGGGTGCAGCCCGGCTTCGAAGGCAAGGTCTCCACCATTCCCGGCACCGTGCGCGAGGGACGCTACCTCAAGTCCAACGATGCACCGGAGGCAGTGATCGGCCAGGCCCTGGCGCGCAACCTGAAGCTCAAGCTCGGTGACGAACTGACCCTGCTCGGCAGCGGTCGCGACGGTTCGGTGGCGGCCAACGTGGTCAAGGTGGTGGGCCTGTTCGACTCCGGCACCAGTGAACTCGATCGCGGCTTCGTGGAGATTCCCCTCGGCACCTTCCAGGAGACCTTCGGCATGGGCGACGCGGCCCACGCCATCGTCCTGCGCGGCGCCGACCTGGCCCAGGCGGAGGCGTTGGCCGGCAAGGTGCGCGCCCTGCTGCCGGCGGGCGAAAAGCTGACGGTTCTCAACTGGCCGCAACTGGTGCCGGGGCTGCAGCAACTGATCCAGGCGGACAAGTTCAACGGCTGGTTCATCTACGGGGCGCTGATTCTGGTGGTGACCCTCTCCATTACCAACACCTTCCTGATGGCGGTGCTCGAGCGGACCCGCGAGTTCGGTATCCTGCTGGCGCTGGGCATGACGCCGATGCGCATCGGCCGGCTGGTGCTGCTGGAGTCGCTGCTGCTGATCCTGGTGGGGCTGGCCATCGGCATCTTCGTCGGCGGTCTGCTCACCGCCTGGTTCAGTTATCACGGTTTCTCCTATCCGGGGATGGACGAATTCGCCAAGCAGTTCAATTTTCCCTCCCAGGTCTATCCCCAGGTCTCGGCCCTTGCCATTCTGCTCGGTCCAAGCGGGATCCTGCTGTTCACCATGGTGGCGGCGCTCTATCCGGCCCTGCGCATCCGTCGCCTGCAGCCGGTGGAGGCGATGAACGCCCTATGAATCCTGTCGCACCGGTGTCGCCGCGATGATCGGCAACCTCGACCTGCTCGGCCGCCTCGCCTGGCGCAGCCTCTGGCGCCAGCGCCGGCGTTCGCTGATCCTGCTGGCGGCGATCACCCTCGGCGTCTGGGCGATGATCGCCATGGCCGCCCTGTTCCGCGGCTGGCTGGAAGGGCAGGTGACCAATGAGATCGACAACCTCACCGGCCATGTGCAGATCCATGCCCCCGGCTACCTCGACGATCCGGTCTTGGAGAACAGCATGACGCCGCCGGACGCGGCCCTGCGGCGGGTTCTGAATGGTCCGCAGGTGACCGTCTGGGCCAGCCGGGTGCGGGTGCCGGCGGTGATCGTCAGCGAACGGGAGTCGGCCGGGGTGACCCTGGTCGGCATTCAGCCGCGGCGGGAGCAGGGGCTGTCGTTCATCGCCAAGGCGGTGAAGCAGGGACGTTATCTCGACGGCCCCGACGACGATGGTCTGCTGCTGGGGCGCAAGCTGGCCGAGCGCCTGGACACCAAGCTCGGCCGGCGGGTCGTGATCATGTCCCAGGGCCAGGGCAACAAGATCGCCGACCGCGGCTTTCGGGTGGTCGGCATCTTCGATGCCGAGATCGAGACCATGGAGACCGCCTTCGTCTTCACCGGCCTGCATACGGCGC
>CAZMMH010000116.1:0-7021 GCA_964567315.1 uncultured Gammaproteobacteria bacterium | reverse complement strand
AGGGTGACGAAATGAAGAAGCTGATCCTTGCATTCCTAATCTCGCTGCTGCCGGTGCTGGCCCATGCGGCCGAGGGCGGCAATTACGACGCGGCGAACATCGACCCGACGGACAAGGCCTCGTTGCAGCATGGTGCCAAGCTGTTCGTCAACTACTGCCTGAGCTGCCACTCGGCCCACTTCGAGCGTTACAGCCGTATGGCCCGTGACCTCGGCCTGACCGACAAGGAAGTGAAGCAGAATCTGATGTTCGCGTCCGACAAGATCGGTGAGGAGATGACCGTGGCCATGCGCCCGGCCGACGCCAAGAACTGGTTCGGCAATCCGCCGCCGGACCTGTCGCTGATGGCCCGGGCCCGTGGTGTGGACTACCTCTACACCTATCTGCGTACGTTCTATCAGGACCCCAAGCGTCCCTTCGGCGTCAACAACGTGGCGTTCAAGGACGTCGCCATGCCGGACGTGCTGGAGAGCCTGCAGGGCGTGCAGAAGGCGGTGTTCAAGACCGTCAAGAACGCCGAAGGGCAGGATGAGGAGGTGATCGACCACCTCGAACTGGTCAAGCCGGGCACGATGAGCCCGGCCGAATACGACCAGTCGGTGCGGGATCTGGTAAACTTCCTGGCCTACGTCGGCGAGCCGGTCAAGTTGCAGCGCCAGCGCCTCGGTGTCTGGGTCCTGCTGTTCCTCGGCGTGTTCTTCATCATCGCCCTGGCGCTGAAGAAGGAATACTGGAAGGACGTGCATTAAGCAGGCGTCCGACGGTCGACGGCCCGGCGACGCGTTCGCGCGTCGCCGGGCTTCGTCGTTTCTCGGAACCGACCTTTGCGGAGGGTTGCATGGCACTGATGGCGAACCGTCGTTCGGTAATGACGCTGTTCTCCGATCCCACCAGCGCGTACAGTCACCAGGCGCGCATGGTGTTGATGGAAAAGGGCATCACGGTCGACATCGTGGATATCGATCCGGCCGACCTGCCGGAAGACCTGATCGATCTCAATCCCTACCATACCGTGCCCACGTTGGTGGACCGGGACCTGGTTCTCTACCACCCCCAGATCATCATGGAGTATCTTGACGAGCGCTTCCCGCACCCGCCGCTGATGCCCGTGGATCCGGTGTCGCGGGCCCGTTCCCGCTTGGCCCTGTACCGGCTGGAACACGACTGGTACGCCCTGGCGGAGGTGATCGAGGAGAAGGGCGAAAAGGGTTCGGCCAAGGAGCGCAAGATGCTGCGCGACAGCATCGTCGCCAGCGACGATATCTTCGCTGCCTCGCCGTTCTTCCTCAGCGACGAGCTGACCCTGGTGGATTGCGCGGTGACCCCGCTGCTGTGGCGCCTGCCGCGGCTCGGCATCGAGCTGCCGCCCCAGGCCAAGGCAGTCGCCAAGTACATGGACCGGATGTTCAGGCGTCCGGCCTTCCGTCTCAGCCTCACAGAACCGGAGCGGGAGATGCGCGACTGAGCGCGTGCATCGCCCATCGATGCCGATGACGCCCAGTCGCCCCTATCTGATTCGCGCCCTCTACGAGTGGATTCTGGATAACGACCTGACCCCCTACATTCTGGTCGATGCCAGTTTCCAGGGGGTCGAGGTGCCGCCGCAGTTCATCGAGAACGGCAAGATTGTGCTCAACGTGGCGCCGCGGGCGGTGCAGGGCCTCGATCTGGGCAACAGCGCGGTGGCCTTCGAGGCCCGCTTCTCCGGCCAGGCCCAACTGCTCTATATCCCGATTCAGGCGGTGATGGCGATCTACGCCCGCGAGAACGGCCAGGGCATGATGTTCGGCGAGGACGACGGCGGCGAGACCCCGCCCACCGATTCTGGCCCCGCGGGCGACGGCAAGTCCGAGGGCCGGCCCAGCCTGCGGGTGGTCAAGTAGGCCCCCTGCTCAAGCTTGCGCCGCGCACGCCAATCCGGCCTTGCAGCCCCGTGGTCGAAAGCCAGCCATGGCTTCCGTCCTCCGGGCGCACTGCGTGCGCCCCAAGCCGTTCCCAACGGATTGATCCGCTGCTCATTGACTGGCGTAAACCTCCGCGCCTCGCAGGAGCTGCGCCTTGGCTTGCGGCACGATTCACAATCTTGAGCAGGGCTCTATTCTTACCCCGTAACGGCCGTTGCGGAGTCCTTGCATGATCGAGGTGATCCAGGGCGACATCACCCGTCTGGCGGTGGATGCGATCGTCAATGCGGCCAATTCCAGTCTGCTGGGCGGCGGTGGGGTCGACGGTGCCATTCACCGTGCCGCTGGTCCCGAACTGCTGGAGGCCTGCAGGCCGCTTGGCGGCTGTCCCACCGGTGAGGCCCGGATCACCCCCGGTTTCCGCCTGCCGGCGAAGTGGGTGATCCACACCGTCGGCCCGGTCTGGCAGGGCGGTCGCAGCGGCGAGCCCGAGCTGCTGGCGCGCGCGTACCGCAACTCCCTGCGGCTCGCCCTGGCGCAGGGGGTACGCACCGTCGCCTTTCCCGCCATCAGCACCGGCGTCTACGGCTACCCGAAGGAGGAGGCGGCGCGCATCGCCGTGTGGGTGATGCGGGAATTCGAGGGGCGCTTCGAGCGGATCGTCGCCTGCTGTCATGGCGCCGAGGATGCGGCGCGCTACGCGCGGGTGTTGAATGATGAATGATGAATGATGGATTGGGTCTGCGCGGCGCGCACGGGCCTTCGGATCAAGGCAGTCTCGCGCGGAAGGCGCGCAGGCGCAAAGGGCTCCACTGCGCCACAGGGAGGATGGAGTCGATCGCGGGTTTGTAGCGGGCGGGGCCGGGCCCCGCCTTCGCCGTTCCTGTCGCCGCCTATTTGCAGTCGTAGGTGGCGGTGTCGATGTAGACGATGTTGCGGTCGTGCTGCTGCAATACCGCCTTCTTGCCGTACTCGGCGCAGTGCTTCTCGGCGATCGCCTTGATCTTCTCCGGCGTGGTGAAGTGCACGTCGTATTTGATCGTGATCGAGTCGGCACTGGCCGAGTCGATGTCATAGGACTGTCCCCAGACGGCCACGCAGCCGCCGAGCAGAATAACGGGGAGGAGGGCGAGGAGACGTCTCTTCATGGTGAAGCTTCCTGTGGCTGCGGGGTGTGGGGCCGGCCGGCGGCGACCAGTCCGGTCACCCCCGGCATGACCCGCACCCGCTCGAGGCGGTGCAGGCAAAAGCCACCCTCCTCCAGGGTGCGGGAGAGCTGTTCGGCGTCGAACAGACGATGGGTGTCCGGGCCGGCGAACTTCCAGCGGCGCATGGTCGCCGCCTCGGTCACGTAGAGCGCCAGCAGGCCGTCCCCGCGCAGTACCCGCCGCAGTTCCGCCAGTACGCTGGCGGCGTCGTTCCAGAAATAGGCCACGTTGACCGCCAGCACCCGATCGACCGAGTGGTCCGGCAGTGAGAGGCGCTGGAACGACTGCTGCAGCAGGGCCATGCGCCCGGCGGCGATCGCGCGGCGGTTGCGCCGCTGCGCCTGGGCCAGCATGGCACTGGAGAGGTCGACACCGGTCACCCGGCCCGGCCGCCCGGCGGCCAGCCGACGCAGGGCAGCGCCGGGACCGCAGCCGAGATCGAGCACGTGATCGTCGGGACGGACCTCCAGGGCGTCGATCGCAAGGGCGTAGGGGCGATGGTTCATCAGCGCCATCGCCTGCCCCATCACCCGGCCGAAGGCACCCTGCGGCGCCCGGAACTGGCGGCCGATCGCTTCCCATGGGACGAGGGTGGCCACGTTATTCGCTCGCCGTGGCCGCTTTGCCGGCCTGTCTGGCAACAGGACCCGGCCCGAGCCAGGTCACGGGACGTTGCGCGCCGATGGCGGTGGCTGCCCAGGACATCCGAAATCGCTGCATTTCCGGCCTCGTTATTGGTTTTCCCGCTCCGCGCCGGCGTTACGCGCCGGGCGTTGCTTTGCACGGGCCGTCGCGTTGCCGCCGGCCCGGGAATATCGCTGCAAGACTCTATCCGGGCGAGGTTAATTCGGGCTTAACGACCCGGTGTCCGCGGAGGCCTGCGCCGGCGTGCCGGTGGTCGCCAGCTGCTTGACCAGGGCCGCATAGCGCGCCCTGCTCACGGCCCCGGCCTGGTGCCAGGCCACGTTGTGCTCTTTGTCGAGCAGCAGCAGATAGGCGGTATCCGGCGCCTGGGCCTGATAGCCCGCCAGGCCCTTCCACTCCTTTTCGCCCGTGGTGGCCACCAGGAAGTGGTCGCGGCGGCTCTTAGGCGTGTCGCCGCGGATGCTGCGCCTGACGAAGCCGCGGATAAAGCTCGGCACGTCCTCCAGGATCGCCACCTGGTAGACGGCCACTCCCGCGGCACGGTTTTGCGCCTGATCGAGTCGGTTCATCCAGGCGGTCACCGGCGTCTGTGAGGCGTGGCTGAAGCCCACCACCAGCAGGCAGGGCCCCGGCGGCAGCCCGCCGGGCACGGAAAGCGCCGTCCCGGTCAACGTCTCCACCGGCAACGGTGGCATCGCGGCGGCAAAGGCGGTTGGCACGGCCAAGACCGAGGCGACGAGCAGGGTGAGCTTGATCATGGGTTTGAACATGGCGGTATCGCTTCGCCCGTGGGCGGCGCTCCTGGAAGGGTGAGTGGACGGCCGACCCATACCGCGAGGAAGCTTCTCCCGTGACGGCCGTTTGCTGGGATCCTACCGAGGGGCGATTAATCCGGCCTTAAAGTGCGCGCGCAGGCGCGGGAACTGCCCTGGTCGAAATGGCTATGCGCGCAGCGCACACCCCAATTCAGCTTTCGACATTCACAATTCAACATTCGCCGTTCGAGCGGGCATCCCCTTGCCGGGGTTCAGGATTCCGTTCGGATCGAACTCACGCTTGATCCGCCGCATCAGTTCCAGCGTCACCGGGTCGATCTCGCGGTCGACGAAGTCGCGCTTCTCCAGTCCCACGCCGTGTTCGCCGGAGAGGGTGCCGCCGAGGGCGAGCACCAGGTCGAAGACCTCGCTCAGGCAGCGGCTGGCGGCGTCCATCTGGCGCGGGTCGTCCGGGTCCACCAGCAGGTTGACGTGGATGTTGCCGTTGCCGGCGTGGCCGAAGTTGACGATGGTGATGGCGTGGCGGGCGGCGAGGTCGTCCAGGCCGCCGATCAGCTCGGGCATCTTCGACACCGGCACCGCCACGTCCTCGTTGATCTTCTTCGGTGCGATGCTGCGCAGGGCAGGGGAGAGGGCCTTGCGCGCGGCCCACAGCTCCGCCACCTCGCTCTCGTCGTGGGCGACGCGGAGTTCCAGCGCGCCGTCGCCCCCGGCGGCCCGGCGCAGCGCCTCGGCCGCAGGCTCGAGGCAGGCGGCCGGGCCGTCGACCTCGATCATCAGCAGGGCGCCGGCCTGCGCCGGCAGCTCGACCTTGCCGTTGCCGCGCAGCAGCTCGATGGCGCGGCCGTCCATGAACTCCAGGGCGCAGGGGACCACCGGCTGGGCCATGATCCGGGCCACCGCCCGTGCGGCGGCGTGCATGTCGCGGTAGACCGCGCGCAGGCTGCGTTTGGCCTCGGCCAGGGGGGTCAGCTTCAGGGTCGCCTCGGTGATTACCGCCAGGGTTCCTTCGGAGCCGATCAGCAGGCGGGTGAGGTCGTAGCCGACCACCCCTTTGGTGGTGCGCACGCCGGTGTGCAGGCTGCGGCCGTCGCCGGTGACCGCGCGCAGGCCGAGGGTGTTCTCCCGCGGGGTGCCGTATTTCACCGCGCGCGGGCCGGCGGAGTTGTAGGCCAGATTGCCGCCGAGGCTGCAGTAGCCGGCGCTGGTGGGATCGGGCGGCCAGAAGAAGCCGTGTTCCGCGGCGGCGTCCTGTAGCGCCTGGTTGGTGACCCCGGGCTCGGCCACCAGCAGACGGTCCTCGGGGTTCAGCTCCAGAATGCGGTCCATGCGTTCCAGGGAGAGCACCACGCCGCCAGCCTCGGGTACGGCGGCGCCGGTGGTGCCGGTGCCGCGGCCGCGTGCCACCAGGGGCACGCGGTGGGCGTTGCACAGGCTCAGGACGGCTACCACCTGGTCATGGCGGGTGGCGAAGACCACCGCCCCCGGCGGCTGATGGCGCCGGCTGTTGTCGTAGCCGTAGGGCCAACAGTCGGCCGGCGCGTCGAGTACCTGCCCGGCGCCGACCGCGGCGCGCAATTCGGTGAGGAGTGGCGCGGGCAGGCTCAATCGAGGTACTCGAACACCCGCACCACTTTCTGCACCCCGCTGATTCGCCGGGCCACGTTGCTGGCGGCGTCGGCCTCGCTGTGCCTCACCAGGCCCATCAGGTAGACGATGCCGCGCGCAGTGGTGACGTTGACCCGGGTCGGGTCGAAGCCGGGGAGGTCGATCTTGAACAGCTCGGCCTTGACCTTGGCGGTGAGCAGGGCGTCGTTGGAGCGCGCCATCAGCGAGCTGGGCGCCATCACCGCCACCTCGTCGTAGACCCTGCGGACCCGGGCGATGCTGCGCACCATGCGCTCGGCGCGGTCGCGCAGTTCGGCGCTGGGCGCCTCGCCGGTCATCAGCACCTGCAGGTTGTAGCTGGTGACGTTGATGTGGGCATGCTCGCGCAGCTGCTTGTCGTCCAGCAGCATGTGTGCGGCCTTGAGCTCGATGTTCTGGTCTTCGACCACGGTGCCGGTCGTGCGGCGGTCGTGGGCCACCGCGATGCCGGTGGCGGTGCCCACGGCGAGGGTTTCGACACAGCCGGAGAGCAGGCCGCTGGCGGCCAGCGCGAGTGCGGCGACGGATGTACGTAGCAGTGACATGCTCAGTCCTCCTGTCCCAGTAGCTGCCGGTCGGTCAGATCGCACAGGCAGTGGATCACCAGAATGTGCACCTCCTGCACGCGCGCGGTGGCCTGGGCCGGCACCCGGATCTCCAGGTCCTCGTCCCGCAGCAGTGCCGGCAGGGCGCCGCCGTCGCGCCCGGTCAGGGCAATCACTCCCAGGCCCCGTTCGTGCGCCGCCTGCACGGCGCGCAGCACGTTGGCCGAGTTGCCGCTGGTGGTGATCGCCAGCAGCAGGTCGCCGGCCTGGCCCAGGGCGCGCACCGGCTTGGCGAA
>CAZMMH010000115.1:0-7171 GCA_964567315.1 uncultured Gammaproteobacteria bacterium | reverse complement strand
GATGGCCGGCGTGTTCACCCGCGGATTTCTCAAGCTGGGCCACCCGGTCTTTCCGGTCCTGCGCGGCAGCGACATCGAGGCGGAAGCGCGGGCCCTGGCGGAACCGGCTCTGGTGCTGGTGGCGGTGGGCGAAAACGACCTGCACCCCACCCTGGAGCGGCTGCCGGCTGCCTGGCGGCCCCACGTGGGCCTGCTGCAGAACGAACTGCTGCCGCGCGACTGGCAGGCCCACGGCATCACGTCGCCGACGGTGATCTCGGTCTGGTTCGAGAAGAAGAAGGGCCAGGACTTCAAGGTACTGGTGCCGTCGCCGGCCTTCGGCCCGCGGGCGGCGCTGCTGGAAGCGGCCCTCGGAACCCTGGGAATCCCCTGCTGGGAACTGGCCAGCGGGGAGGCGTTGCTGTTCGAACTGGTGCGCAAGAACGTCTACATCCTCACCACCAACATCGCCGGACTGGTGGTCGGCGGCGACGTGGACGGCCTCTGGTACCGGCACGAGGCCCTGGCGCGTGAGGTGGCCAACGAGGTGATGGATATCCAGTTCTCCCTGATCGGCCGGGAACTGCCGCGGGAACAGCTGATCGAGGGGATGGTCGAAGGGATCAAGGGTGACCTGAAGCACCAGTGCATGGGCCGCAGCGCGCCGGGACGCCTCGCGCGGGCCCTGGAACACGCGGATGCCGCCGGCCTGTCTGTGTCAAGACTTCGGGAAATCGCTGAATCCGTCGAAAAAGTGGACTAGAATCACGGTTTCGGGCGAAAGCCTGAACCCCGCGCGGGGTCTTTGGTCTACACTCGTACCAAAGCCACTTCCTTAGAGTTGGAGAAGTGCCATGAATCCGATCGGCAGCGGTCTCTATGTCGGCAACCAGTTGAATCAGCTGGAATCCGGCCCATCTTCGCAGTCGCGCGACAAGCCGGTAGCGCCCCAGTCGGCGGCACCGACCACCCAATCCGCGCCGCCGATCAATCCGCCGACCCAGCGGGTCGACGAGACCGAGGCCACCTCGGACAGCGACAACAACAGCCACCGCCTGGGCGGCAACGTCAACACCTACGCCTGAGCAAACGGTTCCCACCCGCCCCTCGCGGCCGAAATCCGGCGCGAGGGGCGTTTTTTTTGGACCTTCTCGGAACCGTCCCCGTTCGACCGCCCCGAAAGGTTGGTACTTCAATTCAGTACCCGTCGCACGGTCGACCCTTTGGGCATTTCCGGCCTCCCCTGCAATACGCGGCGAGGCAAGAACCAAAGACCCAAACCCCGAACGGTGGCGTGATTGGACGTTTGGGTTTGAGGATTTGGTTTCTCGGGTTTCAGCGCCCTTTCGTCTCACCGAGCAGCGCAGCGCGCGCAGGAGAGGCCCGCAGCGGCGCCGCATGGACGCGGCGCGTCTGCCGTCAGGCCACGCACGGAGGGCCTGTCGGCAGACCCCCGAGCACGTGAGCAGCGCAGGGCACCGGCGCGAGCGGGTGAGACGGCGGGCGCCCTTTCTTGTTGTCTCCTCTCTTTGGGCGAGCAAAGAAAAGGGACTCGACCGCTCTACGGGGACAAGAAATAGGGCTACGGCGTTGCGGCGGTCGAAAAATTCCGTCGTGGAATTCAGGCAGCGCGAAAAACCCACACCACAAGAATAATGCCGTGGCACCCCGCTTCCCTTCAGCGAGCCGCGACGAGACACGTCAGCCGAGCGGCTCAGCCCCCATCCCACAACCAAGCCGCCCCACGCACCCCGCTGGAATCGCCGTGGTGCGCACGCACCAGGCGGGTATCCACCCGATCGCAGAAGACGTACTCGCCCCATAGCGCCGGCACGTTGACGTAGAGCCGCTCCAGGTTGGAAAGGCCGCCGCCGAGCACCACCACCTCGGGATCGAGCAGGTTGATCACCGTCGCCAGGCTCCGCGCCAGGCGCTCCTCGTAACGGGCCAGGCTCGCCTCGGCGCGCGCCTCTCCGTCCGCCGCGCGCTGTGCCACCTCCGCCGCGCTCACCAGTTCCCCGCCCCGGCGCCCGTAATCGGCCGCCAGCCCCGGCCCCTAGAGAAAGGTCTCTATACAGCCGCGATTGCCGCAATAGCTGGTGGGCCCGGGACGTTCCTCGTCCCGCGGCCACGGCAGCGGGTTGTGGCCCCATTCGCCGGCGATCGCGTTGGGCCCGTGCAGCAGCCGGCCGTGGATCACGACACCGCCGCCCGTGCCGGTGCCGATGATCACCCCGAAGACCGAGGCGGCGCCGGCGGCGGCGCCGTCGGTGGCCTCGGAAAGGGCGAAGCAGTCGGCATCGTTGGCGATGCGCACCGGCCGCTCCAGGATCGCCTCCAGGTCACGGTCGAGAGGCCGGCCGTTGAGCCAGACGGAATTGGAATTGCGCAACAACCCGCTGGCCCGGGACAGCGCGCCCGGCGTACCGACCCCCACGCTGCCGCGTCCCCCCACCTCCGCCTCGATACCGGCCACCAGTGCCGCGACCGCGTTCAAGGTCGCCCGGTAGTCGTCCCGCGGTGTGGTCACCCGGCGCCGGGCCAGTTCGGCACCGTGGGCGGCAAGGGCAACGGCCTCGATCTTGGTGCCGCCCAGGTCGATGCCGATGCGCAGGTCGCCGCTCACGACATGGCCGCCGGCTGCCGCGCCGCGGCCAGGGCCGCGCCCAGGCGGGTCCAGCCCGCCTCGTCCCCCGGCAGGCCGAAACGCAGGGCCGCAGGGGCGTCGAACAGGCGGACGAGGATGCCCTCCCGTGCCAACCGCTCGAACAGCCAGGCGGCACGGGGCGTACGGACCCACTGAAACAGCGGCGTGCCGCCGGCCGGCGCCAGGCCATGGAGCGTCAGCAGGGCTGCCAGCCGCTCACCGTCGGCGGCCAGGCGCAGGCGGGTGGCGGCCTGCCAGGAGCGGTCGGCCAGGGCGCGGGCCCCGACCCAGCGCGCCGGGTGGCTGACCGCCCAGGGGCCCAGCCGCCGCTCCAGCGCCTGGCGCAATTCGGCCTCGGCGATGACGAAGCCGAGACGCAGGCCGGCGAGGCCGAAAAACTTGCCCAGGGAGCGCAGCAGGATCAGCCCGGGACGGGGCGCGTCGGCGGCCAGACTGCCCCCTGGGGTGGTGTCCATGAAGGCCTCGTCCACCACCAGCCAGCCGCCGCGGGCGGCGAGGCGGGCGTGCCAGGCGAGCAGGGTCTCCCGCGGGTAGCGGGCGCCGCTGGGGTTGTTGGGATGGACCAGGACCAGGGCGTCGAGGGTGGCAACGGCGGCGTCGATGGCGTCGGGCTCCAGCCATACGGGCGTGTGTCCGGCCTCCTGCCAGGCGCGCGCGTGCTCGGCATAGGCGGTGCGCAGCAGACCGACGCGCCTCGGCGGGCGCAGCGTCGGCAGGGCCTGGATCGCCGGCTGCGAGCCGGCCACCGGCAACAGCTCGGCACAGCCGTAATAGTCCGCCGCCGCCTCGAGCAGGCCGTCGCCGCCCTCCGGCAGACGGCGCCAAATCTCTGCCGGCACCGCCGGCACCGGCCAGCCGTTGGGATTGATCCCGGTGGAGAGATCGAGCCACTGCTCCGGCGCGATGCCGTAGCGGGCCGCCGCCTCCAGCAGACGCCCGCCGTGGTGCAGCGGCTCAGCCATACGCCAGCCCCCCGACCACGATCAGTGCCAGCCACAACCAGAGCCCGCCGCGCACCAGCCCCAGGGCCCGTTCGATATCGCCCGCTTTGGGCGCCGTACCCTCGCCGAGTTCCGGACGCGCCACCAGGGCGCCGTGATACCACGCGGGGCCACCGAGGCGCAGACCCAGCGCACCCGCGCCCGCGGCCATCACCGGCCCGGCGTTGGGGCTCTCCCAGGCGCGCGCCTGGCGCCGCCAGCAGCGCAGGGCCCGCGGCAGATCCCCCAGCAGGCCGTAGGTCAGCGCCACCAGCCGCGCGGGGATCCAGTTGAGTAGGTCGTCGAGGCGGGCCGCCGCCCAGCCGAAGTGGAGGTGACGCGGGGTGCGGTAGCCCCACATGGCGTCCAGGGTGTTGGCCAGCCGGTAGAGCACGGCTCCCGGCGCCCCCAGCAGCAGGAACCAGAACAGGGCGGCGAAGATCGCGTCGTTGCCGTTCTCCAGCACCGACTCCACCGCGGCACGGGCCACCGCCTCGCCATCCATCGCCCCGGTATCGCGGCTCACCATCCAGCCCACCCGGGCCTGCGCCTCCTCCAGGTCACCGGCGGCCAGCGGCAGCGCCACCGCCCGCGCGTGCTCCTCCAGGCTGGCGGCGCCGAGGGCGACGTAGAGCAGCAGGGTGTCGAAAAAGAAGGCGGCCGGTCCGCTCCGGCCGAGCAGCCAGGCCGACAGCACGAAAGGGCCGATCAGCAGGGTCAGCGCGAGCGCACCGCGCAGGCGCCGGCGCGTGGGGAAAGTCTCGAGGGGCCCGTGGAGACGCAGTTCGGCGGCGTGGGCCAGGCGACCGAAGGCGGTCAGGGGATGCCAGCGGCGCGGTTCGCCCAGCCAGCGGTCCAGCAGCACGGCGGCCACGCAGGCGAGCGCGGCGGTCACGGAAAAAACAGGGGGCAGCAGGCCATGCCGCGCAGTGTAACGGAAACACCGCGCGCCGCGGACGGGCGGAAAAAACCCGGATCAGGAAGCCATCGGCAGCAGCCAGGAGGCCACCTCGCCGATAATCTCCAGATTGTTCATCATCGCGAAGGAGATGACCGCGCCGAAAACCCCGGGGCTGGCCTTCTCCAAGGCATGCTCGACGCGCAGGGACTTGATCCCGTCCTGCAGCACCGGCATCAACAACGGTGAGAAACGCAGACGCCGATCGGCACCGAAGCTGGCCATCATGCCGGCCAGGCGCTCCGTCCAGTCGCTGGGGCGGAAGCGGGCCCCGTTGCGGTCGACACCCTTTATGACGAAATAGTCGTCGCAGTCGTCCATTGCATTGTTTCCCCTGCGCCACGCGCGTGGATTTTAGACTGAGTCCTATGTTAGAGAACGCCAATATTTATGCAAGCGAAGATTCGACTAATACCGTCGGAAATCGCCGCCGAACGCACCATTTGATCCCACAACGGCCAAAAAGTGCACCTTCGAACCGCCATTCAGGCCCACCGCAAAAGCAGGGCCAGCAACACCACCACCTCGCTCAGCTCCGCCGCCGCACCCAGCAGATCGCCGGTCACGCCGCCCACCCGGGCCTGCATCCGCCAGCGCAGCAGGCCCCAAAGCAGGGCCAGCAGCGGCACCAGCCAGGGCCCACGGCCACCGAGGGCCGCGGTGGCCGTGGCGATCAGCAGCACCAAAAGCCAGCCGGCACCGCGGGGCAGACCTTCGGCGGCGGCAGCGCCCATGCCGCCGGTGCGCACGTAGGGGGTGGTCAGCAGCAGGACGACCAGGGCCGTGCGCCCGAGCAGCGGCGCCAGCAGCAGGGGCGGCCAGGCCGCGGGCGGCAGCACCTGCAACGCCGCAAACTTGAGCAGCAGCACCAGCACCACCGCCGCCACCCCCGCAGGACCGCTGGCGGGATCCTTCATGATCGCCAGGGTCCGCTCGCGGTCGCCCTGGCCGCCGACCCAGGCATCGGCGCTGTCGGCCAGGCCGTCCAGGTGCAGGCCGCCGCTCAGCCACCACCAGGCGGCCACCAGCAGCGCGGCACGCAGGGGCGCAGCCGTGCCCGCCAGAAGCAGGTCGAACTCCCACAGCAGGCCGCCGATGAGCAGGCCCGCGACCGGGTAGAAGAGCACCGCGCGGCCGAACTCCTCCGGCCGCGCCCCGGCCACCGGCGGCACCGGCAGCCGGGTGAGCAGGCCGAGGGCCAGCCAGAGCGGCCGCATCAGAGACGCCCGGCGTGGAACTGCAGCCGCGGCAACCGCTCGTCGCCCCAGCGGTCCACCCGCACGCGGGTGATCGCGGCATTGGGCACGTCGATACGGAACAGGCGGCCGAGGGGCATGTCGAGCACGTGGCGGATCACCATGCGCATCACGCCGGCGTGGGCCACCACCAGCACGTGGCGCCCGGCATAATTGTCGACCAGCGTGTCGAAGGCCGCCACCACCCGGTCGCGGAAGGCCGGCAGGGTCTCGGCCCCCGGCGGGGTGTTGTTGAGCGGGTCGCGCCAGAAGCGACCGAGGATCTCCGGATCGTCGGCCATCAGCTCGTCGGCGGTGCGCCCCTCCCAGGCGCCGAAGCCGATCTCCATCAGCCGCGGCTCCAGGGCCAGGGGCCGCCCATGACGTCCCGCCAGCTCCTCGGCGAAGGCCCGGCAGCGGCTCAGCGGCGAACTGACCAGGGCGTCCCAGGGGCAGTGGTCGCCCACCGCCTCGCGCATCTGCCGCCAGCCCTTGTCCGATAGCGGGTCGTCGATCTGCCCGCGGTAGCGCCGCCCGCCGACGGGTTCGCCGTGGCGGATCATGTCGATGGTGGTGCTGTCTGTTTGCATAACAAAACCTGTCTCACGCAGAGGCGCAAAGGCGCAGAGTAAACCCAAGCAAGACCTGTCTCGCGCAAAGCACGCAAAGCGCGCAAAGAAAAACCGTTGTTGGCGACGGCTGGCCTTACGCCCTCGGTGGAGACAGCTCGACGGCCGGCGTCCGCCTCGAAGGCATCAACTGTCCTGCATATTTTCTTCGCGTGCTTGGCGTGCTTTGCGCGAGGCCGGCTTTAGCTTTTCTCTGCGCCTTTGCGTCTCTGCGCGAGGCAAATTTCTTATCCTTCGGATACGCCGGCCTCGTCGAAGGTGGCCATGCCGTTGTGCAGGGCACAGGCCATGCGCAGCAGGGGTACGGCGACGGCCGCGCCGGAGCCTTCGCCCAGGCGCAGGCCGAGATCGAGCAGCGGGGTCTGGCCCAGGGCCTCGACCATCCGCGCGTGGCCCGGTTCGGCCGAGGCGTGGGCCAGGAACAGCCAGTCGCCCAGTTCCGGGCGCAGGCGCAGGGCGGCCAGGGCCGCGCTGCTGGCGATGAAGCCGTCCACCAGCACCGGGATGCCGGCCTGGGCGCAGGCCAGGTAGGCGCCGGCGAGGGCGGCGATCTCGAAACCGCCGAGCCGGCGCAGGGCCTCGAGCGGCGCATCGCTGCTGGGGCCGTGGAGGGCCAGGGCCTTGCGGATCACCTCCGCCTTGTGGCGCACGCCGTCGGCGTCGAGGCCGGTGCCCGGGCCGGCCAGACGCTCGGGCGATTCGCCCAGCAGGGCGCAGGCCAG
>CAZMMH010000114.1:0-7237 GCA_964567315.1 uncultured Gammaproteobacteria bacterium | reverse complement strand
CGCCGGTGTGGTTGAGGTCCTCGCGCTTGAGGTAGATCTGCGCCCCGCCCAGCTTCTCGCTCCAGCGCTCGGCGTGGTACAGCGGCGACGGACGGCCGACGTAGTGGGCCAGGTCGCGGTCGAGCTCGGCAAGGAACTCGGGGTCCTGCATGTACCTCGTGTAGGCCGCACGCAGCTCCTCGATGGGCACCATCAGGGTCTCGGCGACGAAGCGGCCGCCGTAGGGGCCGAAGTGGCCGCGGGCGTCGGGCTGGTCTTTGAACGTCATGCTCTCTTCCTCAGTCTCGATTGGCTTCCGCCAGCGCGCGGCAGAAGGCCGTAATCTTGTCCGCGTCCTTGATCCCCTTGGCGGCCTCCACGCCGCTGCTCACGTCCACCGCCCACGGGCGCACCCGGCGCACCGCCTCGGCCACGTTGCCCGGGTCCAGGCCACCGGCGAGCACCAGGGGCCGGGCGAGGTCGGCGGGGATCAGCGACCAGTCGAAGGCCTCGCCGGTACCGCCGTAGGCGGCCGGGTCGAAGGCGTCCAGCAGGATCCCCGCGGCATCCCCGTAGCGAGCCAACTCGTCGTCCAGGGCGATCCCCTCGCGCATGCGCAATGCCTTCAGGTAGGGGCGGCCGAAGGCGCGGCACTGCTCAGGGCCCTCGTCGCCGTGGAACTGCAGCAGGTCCAGCGGCACCGTCTCCAGCACCGCGTGCACCGCGTCGGCCCCGGCGTTGACGAACAGGCCGACGCTGGTGACGAAGGGCGGCAGCGCCGCCACGATCTCCCGCGCCCGCGCGGCCGTCACCGCCCGCGGACTCTCGGCGTAGAACACCAGACCGATGGCATCGGCCCCGGCACGGGCCGCCGCCAGGGCGTCCTCGACCCGGGTGATGCCGCAGATTTTCACGCGCGTGCGCATGGGTTCGTCCGTTCCTGCCGGGCCGGCCAGTTTACCAGAAGCTTTACCGGGGATGTTTCAGGACGAGGGCGAAGGGTTTGGGCAGTCCATGGCAAACAGCACACACCGGCCTCATCCTTCACCCTTCTGCCTTCACCACTACGGCAGCAGCGGCCCCGTCGGCGCCGCCGGCAGCCCGAATTCGGGCGGATAGCGCACCGCCATCAGGTAGAGGCCGAAGGGCGGCGCGGTCACCCCGCCCAGGGCCCGGTCGCGCAGCTCCAGCACCTCCGCCGCCCACCCCTCGGGGCGCAGGCCGGCACCAATATCGATCAGCACCCCGGCGATGTTGCGCACCATGTGGTGGAGAAAGGCGTTGGCCTCGATCTCCAGCACCAGGTAGTCGCCGCGCCGCTCCAGCGAAATCTCCTGGACACAGCGCATGGGTGTGCGCGACTGACAGCCCTGGGCCCGGTAGGAGCTGAAGTCGTGCTCGCCCAGCAGGGCCTGGGCGGCGCGCTGCATCCGCTCGGCGTCGAGCGCGCGCTTCTCCCAGCTCACCCGCCGCGCCATCACCCCCGGCCGTGCCGGCCGATTGAGGATCAGATAGCGGTAGCGGCGGGCGGTGGCGGAATAGCGGGCGTGAAACCCGTCGGACACCGGCATGGCCCAGGTGAAGCTGATCCCGGGCGGCAGATTGGCGTTGCCGCCCAGCAGCCAGGCGCGGTCGCGGCGCGGGGCCTCGGAGTCGAAGTGGATCACCTGCCCCACCGCGTGGACCCCGGCATCGGTGCGCCCGGCGCACTGTACGTTCAGCGGATGGTCGGCGACCCGGGCCAGGGCCTCCTCCACGCACTGCTGCACGCCGAGGGTGTGCCCCTGGCGCTGCCAGCCGGAAAAACCGCTGCCGTCGTATTCAACTCCAAGTGCGAAACGCATGCCTCGACCCTAAAACGAACGACCGCCCTGGCGGGCGGTCGTGGTACTGCCTGTGGCGCGGCTCCGCGTCAGACGATCTGCTGCATGAGGCCCTCGGCCTCCTTCTTCTGCTGCTCGTCGCCTTCCGCCAGCACCTCTTCGAGAATGCTGCGGGCACCGTCCGGATCACCCATGTCGATGTAGGCCTTGGCCAGGTCGAGCTTGGTGCCTACCTCGTCCATCATCTCGAACAGGCCGCCGTCGGCCTCCTCGCCCTCGTCGTCGAGGTTGAGTTCGAGCTCACCCAGGCCGTCGAGACCGAGGGCCTCGTCCGACTCCTCGGAGGCCGGCTCCACGAGCACCTGGTTGAGGCTGATGTCTTCCATCGCCGGCAGCGGCTGCGCCTCGTCGGCACGCTCCTCCGGCGCGACCTCGGCACCGAGATCGATGTCCAGACCGCCCAGATCGAGGGCCTCGCCCTGCTCCACGGCCGCCGGCTTCTCTTCGAGCTCCGCGCTGAGTTCACCGAGGGCCGCAAACTCTTCCGGCAGGTCCAGGGCATGGTCCTCGTCGGCGGCCACCGGGGCCACGGTATCCAGCACGAACGACTCATCCTCCGCCGGCTGCTCCGCGGCCGCGGCCTCAAGCTCGGTGGAGGCCGAGCTGTCGAGATTGAAGTCGCCCAGATCGAACTCGATACCGCCCTCAGCATCGTGAACCGCCTCCGCTGCCGGGGCCGCCGCCGGGACGCCGAAGTCGCCCAAATCGAAGTCGAGGCCCTGTTCGGCGCCCCCGGCCTTCGGGCTTTCGGGCTCGACCGGGGCCTCCTCGGCGGGCGCAACCGCCTCGAGCTCCTCGCCCAGGCCCAGGTCGCCGAGCAGGTCCTCTTCGCCGGCGCCCGACGGCTCCGCCTGAGGCGGCTCCGCGGCCGGTTCGCTGGTAATGACCGGCTCGGCCGCATCGGCCGAGGCATCGCTGAACAGCGGGTTCATCGGCGCCAGATCCCGGCCCATGGAGACGACCCGGTTCCAGGCGGGGTCGGCCTCGCCGCCGAGGGCGGCGTAGAGCGCCTCCGCATTGTCCTCGAAGGCCTTCTGGTTCTTGGTGGCGTAGTAAACCTCGAGCAGTTTCAGCTTGAGGTCGACGCGATCGGGTTCACCGGTGATGGCGTCGTTGAGCATGTCCTCGGCCTGCTGGTAGCGGCCGTAGGCGATATAGACGTCGGCCTCGGCCAGCGGGTCGACCTCGCCCACCTCGGTCTCGATGTCGCCCATGCCGCTGATGGCGCCGAAGTCGCTGACCGACGAGGTCTCCTGGCCGCTGTCGCTCTCCAGCATGGAGGAGATCGGCGCAGTGTCGCTGCCCGGCTTGGGCGAAGCGGCGAGGATGCTCTCCTGGAACTCGGTGCGCTCCATCCGCCGGCGCCGGCTCCAGAACCAGCCCAGCAGCAACAGGATCGCCAGGCCGCCGCCGGCACCGGCCAGCAGCATCGGATCCCGGGTCACCTTGCCCAGCATCTCCTCCGCCATGGTCAGGTAGCCCTGCTCCTCGGGCAGCGGCTTCGGCTTGGCGGCGGGCTTCGCCGGTTCAGGCTTGACCGGCATCGGCGTGGCCTGCGCCGGCGGCGCGGGTTGGGCCGGCTTGGCGACGGGGGCCTGGCCGGCGGCCGCCTGCTCGGTGGCCGGAGCCGGGGCCGCGGTCGGGGCCTGGCCCTCGGTCTTGGTCGCGCCGGCCTGCATCGCCGCCAGCTGGTCGTCCTTCAGACTGAGCAGGCGGTTGAGGGTGGTAATCTGCTTCTGCAGGTCACCCAGGCGGTTACGCAGGTCCTGGTTCTCGTTGCGCAGCGCCGCGGCGCTCTCGTTGAGCAGCTGGTACTGGCGACGCAGGTCGGCCACATCCTTCGGCGGCTCCGCCGGCGGCTGCTCGCCGCCCGCGACCTGCTCGCCGGTGGTCTTGCCCTGTTCGCCTTCGCTGGGCGCGACGATCTTGAGATGGCCCTCGGGCTTGGCCTGGGCGGATGCCGGGGCCTCGGCGGCGGGCGTCTCCGGTTTGGCCTGCACCGGCGCCTTGGCCATGCGCCTCTGCGCCGCACGCCAGGCCCGATACTGCTCGCGGGTGGCGGCGCGCGCTTCGGCGGCGCTCATGCTGGCCATCTGGTCGCTGTCGGGCACCCGCAGCACGAAGCCGCGCTTGAGGCCGTTGATGTTGCGCTTGACGAAGGCGTGGGGGTTCGCCTCCAACAGCGCCTGCATCACCTGATTCACGGTCACCGAGGCGTCCGGCTGGACTTTGGCGGCGATCGCCCACAGGGTCTCGCCCGGCCGGGTCGGGCCGTACTCGGTAATCGGCGCCGCCGGCGCCGGGGTGGGGGTGGGCGGCGGAAGCTGGGCAGGGGCGGACTCGGTCGGTGCCGCCGGCATCGGCGTCGGCGCCGCCACCGCCGGCGGCTTCTCCTTCATCAGTACCGGCGGATCGAGCAATACGGTGTATTCGCGCAGCAGGCGGCCATTGGGCCAGCTCAGCTGGACCAGGAAGTCCAGGAAGGGCTCGTTGATCGCGTTGCGGCTGCTCACCGTGATCACCGCCGAGCCGTCGGGCGCCTGCGAGATCTCGAACTTCAGCTTGGAGAGGAGCACGGGATAGTCGAGCTTGGCACTCTGAAATGCGCTCAGCGGTGCCAGGCTGACCGTCGCGTCCTTCAGTTCGCCCGGCCGCACGGACAGCAAATGGATGTCCGCCTTGAAGGGCTGGTTGAGTGCCGAGTGCAGTTCAATGTCGCCAAGGCCGAGCGCAAACGCATTCCGTGTCAACACGAGCGCGGCGACGGCAACGGCCAAGCCCACTTTTCGAAACATCCAGTCTCCCCCGAATTGGCGCTTTGCGGTGGTCGTCTTGTTCGATGGCGCAGCCACCCCCGACTCCATGGACGACGGGTGCAGTGTTGCGACGAAATACCGTGAAAAATAGACGCTAGCTGTATGAGTTACAACTGCTCTTGTACCAGAATTTGCAAAATTTGAATACAGTTCACAGCAGCACCCCGGCGCAAATTGTCGGCAACCACCCACAATTCGAGGCGATGCGGGCGGCTCCGCAAGCGGCCGACGAAAACCTTGTCGGCATTGGCCGCGTCGGCGACGGCCGACGGCGCCTCATGCAGACGCAGCTCCACGCCCGGCGCCGCCGCCAGCAATTCCGCGGCCCGCGCCCGTCCCAACGGATCGCGGGTCTCCAAGTGCAGCACCAGCGCCTGACCGAAGAACACCGGCACCTGCAGCACGCTGGCGTTCAATTCCAGCTCCGGCGCCGCCAGCAGCCGGCGGGCGTCCCGCGCCAGCTCGAGCTCCGCCGCGGTGCTGCCGTCGCCATCGGCCTCACCCACTTGGGGAATGATGTTGAAGGCGATCTGCTGGGGAAACAGCTCCGGCGTGACCGGCCGGGCATTCAGCAGTTTGGCGGTCTCGCCGGCCAGCACCTCGACCCCTGCACTGCCCGACGCGGAGACCGGCGCCAGGCTGACCACCTCCACCCGGGTGAGGCCGACGGCGGCGTGCAACGGCGCCAGGGCGGCCAGCATGATCAGGGAGGCCGGCGCCGGGGTGGCGACGATCCGCCCCGGCGCGAGCCCCGCCAACGCCTCGGGATTGAGCTCGGCCACCACCAGCGGCACCTTGGAGTCGTCGCGGAGGGCGCCGCTGCCGTCGATCACCCGGTTGCCGGCGGCGGCGGCCCGCGGCGCGAACTCGGCCGTCAGCGCAGCATCGCCGACAAACAGGCTGATCGCCACCGTGGCAAAGTCGAAGGCAAGCGGATCGCCGATCTTGAGATGGTGATCGCGGAAGGCGACGCGCCGCCCCAGGGCCTCGCCGCCACCCAGCAGGTGCAGCGTGCCGAGGGGCAGCTCCGACTCGGCCAGAAGCTCCAGCAGCACCTCGCCGAGGCCGCTGCCGGCTCCGACCACGGCAATATCGATGGTGTCGGTCATGCCCGTACTCAGCGCTCGAGCAGGATGCGCAGCATGCGGCGCAGGGGCTCGGCCGCACCCCACAGCAGCTGGTCGCCGACGGTGAAGGCGGAAAGGTATTCGCTGCCCATGGAGAGCTTGCGCATGCGGCCCACCGGCACACTCAGGGTGCCGGTGACGGCGGCGGGCGTGAGCTCGCTCATGCTGACCTCCTTCTCGTTGGGCACCACCCTCACCCAGTCGTTGTGGCCGGCGAGGATGGAGTGGATCTCGTCCAGGGGCACGTCCCTGGTCAGCTTGATGGTGAGCGCCTGGCTGTGGCAGCGCATGGCGCCGATGCGCACGCACAGCCCGTCGATCGGCACCGGGTTGTCGCTGCGACCGAGAATCTTGTTGGTCTCCACCTGCGCCTTCCACTCCTCCTTGGACTGGCCCGACGCCAGCGGCACGTCGATCCAGGGGATCAGCGAGGCGGCCAGGGGCACCGGCCACTCCTGGGTGGGGTAGGCGTCGGAGCGGAGGAAGGCGGTCACCTTCCTGTCGATCTCCAGGATCGCCGAAGCGGGATCGTCCACCAGGCTCTTCACCTCGTCGTGCACCGCGCCCATCTGCTTGATCAGCTCGCGCATGTTGCGCGCGCCGGCGCCGGAGGCGGCCTGGTAGGTCATGGGGGTGATCCACTCCACCAGCCCCTGCTCGAACAGGCCGCCGATGGCCATGAGCATCAGCGACACGGTGCAGTTGCCGCCGACGTAGGTCTTCACACCATCGGCCAGCCCCTGCTCGATCACTCCCTGGTTGACCGGGTCGAGCACGATGATGCTGTCGTCCTTCATGCGCAGGCTGGAGGCCGCGTCGATCCAGTAGCCGTTCCAACCTGCCTTGCGCAGCTCGGGGTAGACCGTCTTGGTGTAGTCGCCCCCCTGGCAGGTGACGATCACCTCCATCTGCTTCAGCGCGTCGATGCTGTTGGCATCCTTGAGCGGCGGCACCTCCCTGCCGACATCGGGACCGGGCCTGCCGGCCTGCGAGGTGGTGAAGAACACCGGCTCGATGGCGGCGAAATCGTTCTCCTCGCGCATGCGCTGCATCAGCACCGAACCGACCATGCCGCGCCAACCGACAAACCCTACACGCTTCATTGCTATCACCTCGTTGAGACTCGCTGACCGCGCAGGCCACGGAGTCCACCGGAAAACCTTAACGGCTCTTCCGTGGCGTTCTCTGTGGCCCGGTTGGCAAAAATCGTTTCGTCTTACAGTGCGGCGACCACCGCATCGCCCATGGCGCTGCAGGAGACCCTCTGCGTCCCCTCGGTCCAGATGTCGGCGGTGCGCAGGCCGTCGGCCAGCACCCTCTTCACCGCCGCCTCGATACGTTCGGAGTTGGCCGTATCGCCGAAACTGTAGCGCAGCATCATCGCCACCGAGAGGATGGTGGCCAGCGGATTGGCCATGTCCTGGCCGGCGAT
>CAZMMH010000113.1:0-7315 GCA_964567315.1 uncultured Gammaproteobacteria bacterium | reverse complement strand
CACCGGCACCAAGAAGTCCACCGAAGAGGACAAGGCGCGCATCCGCGAGCTGATGGGCGAGGACACCAAGATGCTCGAGGACGGCAGTCCCAAGGCGCTGCTCGGGGTGGTCGCGGAGTACAAGGCCGACATCCTGATCGCCGGCGGCCGCAACATGTACGTGGCGCTCAAGGCCAAGCTGCCCTTCCTGGATATCAACCAGGAGCGCGAGTTCGGCTACGAGGGTTACGAAGGCATGCTGGAACTGGCGCGGCAGTTGGCGCTGACCCTGAACAGCCCGGTGTGGAAGGCGGTGAGCGAGCCGGCGCCGTGGGAGAAGGTGAACGAAGTGAACAGTGAACAGTTGGTGGTGAACAGTTGATGGGTGCTGCGCACGTCTTCTGGCAAGGCGTGCGCGGAGCTCACACCGGAACCGTTCACTATTCACCGTCCACTATCAACTGGGATCAAGACCATGGCTGAAATCATCAAACGCAAAAAGCCGCTCTCGGTGATGCCGCTCAAGTCGAGCCAGCCGGTAGGGGCCTCGTTGGCCTTCCTTGGCATCAACCGCTCGATTCCGATGATGCACGGCTCCCAGGGCTGCACCGCGTTTGCCAAGGTCTTCTTCGTGCGCCACTTCCGTGAGCCGATCCCGCTGCAGACCACCGCCATGGACCAGGTCTCGTCGGTGATGGGCAGCGAGCCGGCGGTGGTCGAGGGACTGAACACCATTTGCGAAAAGTCCAAGCCGGCCCTGATCGGCGTGCCGACCACCGGCCTGTCCGAGACCCAGGGCGCCGACGTGCGCCGGGCGGTGGCCGACTTTCGGCTCAAGCATCCGGAGCACGAAGGCATCGCCGTGGTCCCGGTGAGCGTGCCCGACTTCACCGGCAGCCTGGAGTCCGGCTTCGCCGCCGCGGTCGAGGCGATGATCGACGCCCTGGTGCCGACCGCCGACACCGCCGGCACCGAACCCGGCCGCCGTCGCCGCCAGGTCAACGTGCTGGCCTCCAGCATGCTCACCCCCGGCGATCTCGACGAAATCAAGTTCATGATCGAGTCCTTCGGCCTGCGCCCGGTGGTCCTGCCAGATATCTCCGAATCTCTCGACGGGCGCCTGACCGACGCCGACTTCAGCCCGGTTTCCATCGGTGGCACGCCGGTGAGCGAGTTCGCCAACCTGGGCGATGCCTGCGCCACCCTGGTGATCGGGGCCAGCCTCAAGCGCGCCGCGCGCCTGCTCAAGCAGCGTACCGGCGTGCCGGATCACCATTTCCCCTCGCTGATCGGGCTGCCGGCGGTGGACGCCTTCGTCCAGACCCTGCACGAGCTCTCCGGCGAGCCGGTGCCGCTGCGTCTGCAGCGCCAGCGCGACCGCCTGCGCGACGCCATGGTCGACACTCATTTCATGACCGGCTATGCGCGGGTCGCGATCGCCGCCGATCCGGATCTGCTCTTCAGCTTTGCCGAACTGGTGAGCGGCATGGGCGGCGAGGTGGTGGCCGCGGTCGCGCCCTCCAAGGTTTCGCTGCTCGAGCGCCTCGATACCGAACAGGTACAGGTCGGTGATCTGCAGGATCTGGAAACCCGCGCGCGGGAAACCCGCGCCGATGTCCTGATCGCCAATTCGCATGCGGCGGTCACCGCCGAGCGCCTCGGTATTCCGCTGCTGCGTGCCGGTTTCCCCCAGTACGACCTGATGGGCGGCTTCGCCCGTACCTGGATCGGCTACCAGGGGACCCGGCAAACGCTTTTCGATCTGGCCAACCTGCAGCTGTCGCTGAACCACGGCGAGATCGCGCCCTATTGTTCGCCGCTTGCCCAGAAACCCGAATACCGCGAGGAGGGAGGCCGCCATGACGTTGCAGCGGCACATGCGGGTAGTTGACGCAGGCGGCATCGCCGAGACCGGCATCAAAGTCGCCTTCGCCAGCCGTGACCTGCAGCATGTCGACCAGCATTTCGGCGCTGCGGAAAGCCTCGCCGTGTACGCGGTGAATCTGGACGCCGCCACCATGCTCGGGGTCGCCCAGTTCGGTTCGGAGTCGCATGACGGCAACGAGGACAAGCTGGTCGCCAAGCTCGACGTGCTCGAAGGTTGCGCTGCCGTCTATTGTCTGGCGGCCGGCGCTTCGGCGGTCAAGCAGCTGCTGATGCGCGGAGTGCAACCGGTCAAGGTGAGCGACGGTGCGAGCATCGAGGAGTTGATCGGAATGCTGCGCGAAGAGCTGGCCAGCGGCCCCTCGGCCTGGCTCGCCCGCGCCATCGATCGCAACAAGGGACCGGACGCGACCCGTTTTGACGCCATGGAGATGGATGGCTGGGAAGAGTAGCAAAGGTAAGCGCGACTTGCGGATCTTGTATGTCGAATTCACACGGGCGCCGACGCGCACGTTGATTCGAAAACGGCGGATGTGGAACGTCCGGCGATTCAAGATCGAACATTACAAATTTGAGGTTTTTTTCGGGAGGTAAAGACATGACTGAGGCAGCAGTAGTTCTCGACGACGATCCAATCTTTGAGTCGGATTTCATCAAGGAGATGGTCAAGCAGATGCGTGCCCTGGACGCCTACGGCGTCTACGAGGGCTGGACTCAGGCCAAGATCCTGGATCCTTTCGTGCTGACCAAGGAGCGCAAGGCGGCGATCCCGGTGATCGGCGATCCCGATGAGGAGACCATGGCGCGGGTCAAGGCCTTCTACAACGCCATCTCCTCGATGATCGAATCCGAGTGCGGAAAGATGGCGATTCCGATGATCAACCTGAGCCACGAGGGTTTCGGCCGGGCAATCATCACCGTGGGCAAGCTGGTGGTAATGGACAAGACGCTGCGTGACGTGCACCGCTTCGGGTTCCCCAGTCTGTCGAAGATGAAGGACGAGGCCGACAAGCTTCTCTCCGTGGCCCTGGAGTTGGTCGGCGAGCATTCGACGGTGGCAGGGCTGTAAGAGGAATCTGAAAATGAGCGAAGACGAAGTGAAGGCACTGGAGAAAGAGGTCAAGAAGCTCAAGCGCATGGCCAACGAGCGGGCCTCGGAGCTGCACGACCTGGTCGAGGACCGCCTGCCGGCGGCCTGGCAGGAGATTCCCGGGATCGCCGAGGCGACCCTGGAGGCGTGCAAGGCCTGGGAGGAAGCCAACAAACGTCTTGCAGACGCGCAGAAAGCGTGAGGAAAGAGCGATGAGTGCAGCGATGATTACCGGGGTCACCCGCGGCGGCAGCGAGTGGACGCCCGCCTTCATTAACACGCTGGATCAGTCTACCTGCATCGGTTGCGGCCGCTGCTACAAGGTCTGTCCGCGTGACGTGTTCGAGCTGATCGAGCGCGAACTCGATGACGATGACGACGACGATCTCGATGACGACGAGATGATGGTGATGGCGATCGCCAACGCTCTCGATTGCATCGGTTGTCAGGCCTGCAGCAAGGTGTGTCCGAAGAAGTGCCACAGCCACGCGCCGGCCGAGGCAGCCTGAACTGACTTCCCACGGGACGCCCCGGAGGGCGCCCGCGGGTTTTCCGGGACCTGGTCCCGTCATTGGTGGTGAGCCTTTTCATTATTTGGAGTAGCGTCATGCCCAAACCGGAGAAACACGTCTTTATCTGCGCCCAGGGGCGCCCGCCGGGTCACCCCCGTGGTTCCTGCAGCGAGCGCGGCTGCGTCGATGTGCTCGACGAGTTCTATTTCCAGCTGCAGCAGCGCAACGTGCTCGGCCAGGTGCTGGTGACCAATACCGGCTGCATCGGTCCCTGCGGCAGTGGCCCCAACGTACTGGTCTATCCCGAAGGCATCATGTACGGCCCGGTGACCAAGGACGACGTCGCCGAGATCTTCGACCAGCACCTGCTGGGCGACAGCCCGGTCGAACGCCTGGTGGTCGACCCGGAGATCTGGGGCTGAACGAGGTGACGCCAATGGCCGACGCACGCCTGTTGATGGCCCGTGCGCGGGAGGTCTGGGACGACGTGCCTGCCGCGTCGGCCTTTCTCAAGCGCGCGCTCGATGTGGACTCGAACTGTCTCGAGGCCTATGTCTGGCTGTACAAGCTCTACTTCTACAACCGTCACCTGGGTGAGGCGGAGCACTACGCCCGTCTTGCCCTCTCCACCGCCGCGGCCCTCGGCCACTTCGGCTACGACTGGCGCGCGGCCACGCCCGCCAGCACCGACTGGAACCAGGACGGCGGCCCCCAGCGGGCCTACCTCTATACCCTCAAGGCCCTCGCCTTCATCCGCCTGCGCCAGGATGACCTGGAGGAGGGCGAGGCCGTGCTGGACAAGCTGAGCGAACTCGACCCGGACGATCAGGTGGGAGCCTGCGTGGTGCGGCAGTTGGCCGAACGTTTGCGCGAGGATCGGGATGCCGCCTGATGATGCTCTCGAGGCACGCGTCCAAGCGACCCGGCCCCTCGCGGACGCCGTGTGCCTTGCCCTGGCCGCGGAGATGGAGAGGCTCGGCTTTGCCGCGGGCGAACTGTCCGCGCCGCGCAGTGACGAAGCCCTGTTTCACCTCGACCCGGATCCGGCCAGCGGCGAGGACGCCCTGATCGGCAAGTGGCGGGACGCCCGTGGCCAGAACTTCGGCTCCATGGTGTTTCACGCCGACGGCAGCTTCTTCGCCGAATACGATGTGGTGCGGGTGCACCCGCGCAAGCCGCGCTGGTTCGTTGAGGCGGTCACCGCCTGGGGCCGTGACGGTGCGGTGAAGAGCGAGCCGCGGCTGCTGCCGATGCCGGAGTGAGGCGATGACCGAGGAGCAGCAGCTCGACGAATTGCGCCAGGCAATCGTCGAGGTCGTCGCGCGCCGCGATCAGCTGAAACGCGACATGGAGGCGTGGTACGGTCAGAACAGGTCGCGCTTTCCGGGCGCGCTGCATCTGGAACGGATCGATCGTCAATTGGCTGAATTAGACACTCGTTTCAAGCGACTGTGGGATGCCCGCCACGGTCGTTGAAGGATTACGTATGTCCCTGCCCGCCGACGTTCGGCTGATCATGTACCACAAGCATCCCACCAGTGCCCGCCTGCGCTTCCTGCGCCTGCCGGAGTACGGCGTCTGCGCCTTCGCGACGCTGCCCGAGCTGACCGTGGTGCTGGAGCCCGAGGAGTGCCCCAAGGACAGCGTGCTGCGCCACCCGGCGGAGCTGCTGCGGCGGGCCGAGGAGACGCTCGGCCTGGCCCGTGGGGCGCTGGAGGTGGAGCCCTGCTTCCGCGAGCGACTCGACGTGCCCGGCGACATGCTCAACGTCTACCTCGCCCGTTTCACCGCGATCGATCCGCCGTTCGAGGCCGCCGAAGAGGCCCATGGCCACTTCGGTGCCATCACCGAAATGCGCGATCTCTCGCCGGTGCAGCTGGAACTGCTGCGTCGCGCCTATCAGGTGATCATGGAAGGATGAGAAGGCAAGGCAGAAGGTAGAAGGCAGAAGGCAGAAGGATGACGGGTCAGTCGGCTTCGGTGTTGAGTAGCGGGGCCAGCAGCTGCTCGGCATCGCTGATATCTACAGCAACCGGATGACCGGCCACCTTGGCGGCCAGCCAGGGACGCAGGCGGGCGAACAGGGCCGGTGTCCGGGAAAGCGCCGGCAGGCGCACCACCAGCATGTCGTTGTTCGGGTTCAGGCGGATCTCCTGGCGGTCGGAGTCCGGTACTGCGTTCAGGGCAATGCGTTGCCAGTCGATGTCGGTGCCGACCGCGGCGTACTGGGCCAGGCGCGCGGCCAGGGTGTCCAACTCGGCCACTACCTGCTGGCAGACCCGCCGCTTGGCCTGTAGGTCGCGCAGGCTGCGGAACTCGAAGGCGAGGCCGTCGTCGGTGCGGCAGGTCGGCCCCTTGTACTGACGGAAGCTCCATTGGACGCTGGAGGGCATGGCCGGCGCTGCCGCCGGTGCTGGCGCAGCGTCGCCCGCGGCGGCGCTGTGGGCGGGCGGCGGTGCCAGGTGGGTACAATCGTGCAGGCCGCAGAAGCGTTCGAGGATCTCCTGTTCCAGCACCTTCTGCCGCCGTACCCGCGGGTCGCTGACGATCACCGGGGTGCCGCCGATCAGCAGATAGAGGCTGTGCTCGGGGCTGAGGCGGATGCGGACCGGGGTGTCGCTGCCGATACCGGCGGCAATGGTGCGCAGCTGGCGCGCGTAGGCGTCGACGCCGCCGGCCCAGCGGGTGTCGTCGACCCGGTCGGCGTTCTCGGCCTCGCGGCCGAAGGCGTCCGCCATCGCGCTCACGGCGATGGCGGCGAAGTCGGCGCGCACCGCCTCCGGCTGCCGGTTCAGGGCGACCGCCAGGTCGCTCAGGCGTAGGGGCGGCACGGCGGCGACCACTGTCTGGGCCAGCAGGCCGAGGAGCAGGGCCGCCAGGCGGCGGGTGGGCGTGGCGCGTTGGCGTGCCATGGATCGCATCGCTGTGCTGCTGCAGAATCGTCGTGCGCTGGAGCAGGCTTGAGTATAGCGGGATCACCGGGCCGATTGGGCTAACATTGGCATGGTGCCGCTCTTCCCGCCGGCGTTGCACAGGAGCCCCCGTTGAAAGCGAGCCATTCCCCGGGCGCTGCCGGCGGCAGGGGCGGCGGTATACCGCCGCGCCTGCTGCGCGCCCTGCGCCATCGCAATTACCGCCTTTACTTCGTCGGCCAGAGCGTCTCGCTGATCGGCACCTGGATGACCCGCTTGGCCACCGGCTGGCTGATCTGGCGCCTGACCCATTCGCCGGAAATGCTCGGTCTGGTCGGCTTCGCCGGTCAGGTGCCCACCTCCCTGCTGGCGCCCTTCGCCGGGGTCTGGGTAGATCGGCTGGATCGTTACCGGCTGCTGCTGGCGACCCAGGTGCTGGCTATGCTGCAGTCCCTGGCGCTGGCGGCGCTGGCCCTGTCGGGGCAGATCGAGGTGTGGCACGTGATCGCGCTGCAGCTGCTGCAGGGGGCGATCAACGCCTTCGACATGCCGGCGCGCCAGTCCTTGCTGATCGACCTGATCGAGGAGCGGGCCGACCTCTCCAACGCGGTGGCCCTCAACTCCTCCATGGTCAACGGCGCGCGCCTGATCGGGCCGACCGTGGCCGGGCTGCTGATCGCCTGGTCCAGCGAAGGATGGTGCTTCCTGATCGACGGGGTCAGCTATCTGGCGGTGATCGGGTCGTTGCTGGCGATGCGGATCGTCCGCCACCGGCCAAAAACGAAACCGAAGCGGGTGCTGCACGAGCTGCTCGACGGCCTGCGTTACGCCTTCGGCTTCGCTCCCATTCGCGCCATTCTGCTGCTGCTGGCCCTGGTCAGTGTCGCCGGCTATCCCTACGTGGTGCTGCTGCCGGTGATCGCCGCCGAGACCCTGCA
>CAZMMH010000112.1:0-7342 GCA_964567315.1 uncultured Gammaproteobacteria bacterium | reverse complement strand
TGCGCAGCGAAGCGGAGATCGATTATGTCGGCTGGGTTCCCGAACTCGGTCTCGCAATGGTCGAGCCGACCGTGGCGCGGCCGCAGGCGTCTCTGCCGGGGCCCGAGATTGTCGAACTGTTGCGAAAAATGGAGGGGCTGTAGCGCGGCCAAGCGAGGGCTTGACAAGCATGGAGGTGTATTAGAAAATGATCATATGCTGATCTTCCCCTCGAAGACCAGCAACTCCTCCATCCTCCTTTGGTGGATTTGTGCGCGGCCAATCCTTCGGCCGCGCTTTTTTTTGTCTTGCGCGCGCCAATCGGCGCTGTTTCGGGAATGTCGTCTCGGGGTTGTGCTACAAGGACGTTTCCCGTATATTACCCGGCTCTGTGCACTGCCCCGCTTGGGAGCGAAACTGGATGAAAACGTTTAGTGCTAAACCGGCTGAAGTGAAGCGCGACTGGTTCGTGGTCGATGCAGCCGACAAGACCCTTGGTCGCCTGGCCAGCGAGATTGCTCTGCGTCTGCGCGGCAAGCATAAGCCCGTGTACACCCCGCACGTCGACACCGGCGACTACATCGTCGTCATCAATGCCGAAAAGGTGCGTGTGACCGGTACCAAGGCGACCAACAAGATCTACTATCACCACACCGGCTACATCGGCAACATGAAGTCCATCAGCTTCGAGAAGCTGCAGGCGCACAAGCCGGAAAAGATCATTGAGCTGGCGGTCAAGGGCATGCTGCCCAAGAATCCGCTCGGCCGCGAAATGTTCCGCAAGCTGAAAGTCTATGCGGGTCCGGAGCACAAGCACACCGCCCAGCAGCCGCAGCCGCTGGAAATCTGAACGGATATTTGAGGCGCAGCAGAAATGGCTGAACAGTATTACGGCACCGGCCGTCGCAAGAGCTCCACCGCGCGTGTCTTCATCAAGGCCGGTAAGGGCGACATCATCATCAACAAGCGCTCGCTGGAGGAGTACTTCGGCCGCGAGACCGCGCGCATGGTGGTGCGCCAGCCCCTGGAGCGGGTGGAGATGTCCGACAAGTTCGACATCCAGGTGAACGTAGAGGGCGGCGGCAACTCCGGTCAGGCCGGCGCCATCCGTCTCGGCATTACCCGCGCCCTGATGGTCTACGACGAGGCGCTGCGTTCACCCCTGCGCAAGGCCGGCTACGTCACCCGGGATGCCCGTGAGGTCGAGCGTAAGAAGGTCGGTCTGCGCAAGGCCCGCCGCGCGACCCAGTTCTCCAAGCGCTAATCGGCCGGCTGCTCCGGCAGCCACCGACCACAGCTTTATTGGGGCGTAGCTCAACTGGCAGAGCGACGGACTCTGACTCCGTAGGTTCGAGGTTCGACCCCTCGCGCCCCAGCCACCACCCTAAAGGCCCCGCATGCGGGGTCTTTTTTATTGTGCTGCACGAGTTGTCCCCGTGCCCCGGCCGGCGATCACCGTGCTGCGCCGCAGCGGGGCGCCCCCTTGTATTAACGTTCTATTACGGTGCGGGCGGGTGTTTCGGTCTCGTTGCCGAGGCGCAACAAAAGCCATTTTGTGGTTTTTTTGAAAAATGGTGTTGCATTTTGAAAATCGCTGCACTATAGTCGCCTACGTCGATACAACAATGGTGCGCCGTCCCGCTTAAGCGCCGACGCGCCGACCGGATTTCAGCCCTTAACGAACGACAACACCAAGCAGGAGAGAGACTCATATGAACAAGAAGCTTCTTGCCCTCGCCGTCGCCGGCGCCATGGCTGCTCCGCTGGCCGCCAATGCCGACGTGACCATCTACGGTAAGCTGCACATGTCCGTGGACGTGACCGACAACGGTTCCAACAGCCCCCTGAGCCCGTCGAACCACACCTCCGTGTCCAGCAACTCCTCGCGCATCGGTTTCAAGGGTTCCGAGGACCTGGGTAACGGCCTCAGCGCCGTGTGGCAGATCGAACAGACCGTGGCCCTGGACGAGTCCGGCAGCAGCTTCGCCAGCCGTCAGAGCTTCCTCGGCATGGGCGGCAGCTTCGGTACCGTCGTCATGGGTTACCTCGATACCCCTTATAAGGGTATCGGTCGCAAGTTCGACGTCTTCGGTGACACCATCGGTGACAGCCGTGACGTGATGGGCAATGTCGACGTCGTCGGCAACAGCAAGGTGAACCTGGGTAGCGCCACCGGCCCCTCCAGCGCCCTGCCTGGCTTCGACCTGCGTGTGAAGAACGCCATCGCCTACATCTCGCCGAACATGAACGGCCTGCAGGTGGTTGCCGCTTACACCACCGACTCCATCAACGTCGGTGGCAGCAACGAGGACAACAACGACTGGGATGCCGTCAGCGCCTCCGCCACCTACAAGAACGGTGGCCTGATGCTGGCTGCGGCCTACGAGCGTCACAACTTCGGCCCGGTGTATGTCGCCAGTGTTCTGCAGCCGAACCTGAAGACCGACGACGGCATCCGTCTCGGCGCTTCCTACGCCATGAACGCCACCAAGATGGGCATCATGTACGAAGTGCAGAGCGGCAACGCCTACATCGACCGTGACGGTTGGACTGCCTTCCTGACCCAGGGCTTCGGCAACAACACCGCCAAGGTTCAGTACAGCACCGTCAGTGCCTCCAGCACCTCCGGTGCCAAGGACGGTTCGTCCATGTTCTCCGTCGGCCTGGATCACAGCCTGAGCAAGCGCACCGGCGTCTACGTGATGTACTCCGCCCTGCAGAACGACCAGAGCGCCAAGCGTGTTCTGGGTCACGGCGGTCACGGCGACAAGCTGACCCTGGCCACCCCTGGCAACGATCAGACCGGCTTCTCGCTCGGTATGACCCACAAGTTCTAAGCCTCCCTCGGGAAAAGCTGGAACTGAAGGCGGGCGCCCCTATGGGGCGCCCGCTTTTTTTGCTCTCTGGGCTGGCCGCAAACTCCCGCCTTTGGCGGGCCGCGTTGGAAGTGCCCGGCCGACCAGCTTCGGTCTGCAAGAGCTCGCCTGGACGCGTCCAAGGCGTTCCATTGAGGTGCAGGCGTTATGATTTTGCACCAACGTTGTTCAAATCCAACGTTAGTGTTGCAAAAAGCAAAAAAGCCATTGCGCTTTGGTTACGTACCACATATAACGTCTTTCGAACGACATTATCTTTCACCCGCTTGGAGGTTGAATTCCATGAACAAGAAGCTTCTCGCCCTGGCCGTCGCCGGCTGCCTGGCCGCACCGATGGCCGCCAACGCCGATGTGACGATCTCCGGCTTTCTGCACATGTCCATTGACGCCACCGACAACGGCTCCAACAGCCCCCTGAGCCCGTCCAACCACACCTCGGTTTCCAGCAACTGGTCGACCCTGACCTTTTCCGGAAGCGAAGACCTCGGCAACGGTATGAGCGCCCTGTGGCAGGTTTCCAACTGGGTGATCCTGGACGAGGGCGGCTCCAGCTTCGCGACCAGCGACTCCTTTGTTGGCCTCGCCGGCTCCTACGGTACGGTTCAGGTTGGTCTGCAGACCACCCCCTACTGGACCTTCCAGAACAACTTCGACGTCTTCGACGCCACCCTGGCCGACCTCGGCACCACCATGGGCAACGTCTCCGTCGCCGGCAACGACTATGCCACCAGCATGGGCGGCACTGGCGGCAACGCGCTGCTCGGCTTCCAGCTGATCACCTACAACACCATCGCCTACATCTCGCCGGAAATGAACGGCCTGCAGGTGATGGCCGCCTACTCGACGGATGCCGGCAACAACGGCGGCAGTGCCGAGGACAACAACAACTACGATGCCGTTAGTGCCAACGTGACCTACACCAACGGCGGCCTGATGGTCGGTGCGGCCTACGAGCGCCACAACTACGGCGGCACCTTCTACACCGGTACCGGCTACACCACCGCCCTGCACCCGAAGAGTGACGACGCCATAAGCCTCGGCGCCACCTACTCGATGAATGCCACCAGCATGGGCCTGCTGTACGAGGTCATCCAGGGCAACCCGTGGATGGATCGTGACGGCTGGACCGCCTACCTGACCCAGGGCTTCGGCAACAACACCGCCAAGGCTCTGTACTCGACCGTCAGCAACTCCAACACCTCCGCCACCAAGGACGGTTCGAGCATGTGGGCGGTGGGTCTGTACCACGACCTGTCGAAGCGCACCAGCATCTACGGCATGTACGCCTCGCTGGCCAACGACGCCCAATCGATGCGCGCCCTGGGCGGCGTCGACCACGGCGACATCCTGGCCAATGCCGGCGGTCAGGACCAGACCGGCTTCTCGCTGGGTATCACCCACAGCTTCTAAGAACCTCGGTTCGACGAAGTCTGGGAAAGGGCGCCTTCGGGCGCCCTTTCTTTTTGTCCGTTCTGTCGGGCGGCGGCACTTGCCGTCCGCGCCGGATTGTCGCGGCGGTTCGTGGAGTGGGGGCGGTGAGGCTCAGCGGATCAGGTAGGCATTGGGGACGTCATGCAGCCCGTTTTCCAGCACCTCCGCACGGAAGCCGTTCTGGCTGAGCAGGAAGGCGCCGGCCGAGCTGCGACGGCCCGTATTGCAATAGCAGATGTAGCGCAGGTCAGGATCCAGCCCGGGCATGCGCCCGCGCAGCTCCGGCAGGGGCAGGTTTTCGGCCCCGGGCAGGTGCCCCTGCTCGAATTCGGCCGGCACCCGCAGGTCCAGCAACTCGGCGCCGTCGGCGATGGCCGCCAGGGCCGCGTCGAAGGGGATCCAGTTCAATAGCGGCTCCTTCATCAGCTCGACGAAGTCGCCCTTGGCCAGCCGCAGCAGGCGACCATCGGTCACCATGACCACATTGGCATTGCGTGGATTGTCGGACACCAGCGCCTCCTCGCCGAAGGCCGCCCCCGGCCCCAGGCGCACCAGTTCCGCCGGCTCGGCGCCGGGCTCCGGCGCCCGCGTCACCGCGACCAAACCCGTTTCGATCAGGTAGAAGTAGTCGCCCGGGTCCCCCTGATGGATGATTACCTCGCCGGCGCGGGTGACCATGGGCTCCATGCGCGCCATCAGTTCGTCGATGTTCGGTGACGGCAGCTGGCGCAGGGCACTGGAATTGGCCAGTTGGCCCAGGGCCTGCTGCCGTTCGGCCGCATCTTCGTCATGGGCCTCCGGCCGGGCATCGCCGAAACCGGTCACCTGGTCCCAGGTGAGGAGGGTGTCAAGACGGTCCGCGTCAATCCGGATGATCTCCACCTCGCTCAGGGCGGTCCCGGTGGAGAGGCGCGGATGTTTGTTGCCGATGGGTTGCCAGCTTTCCGGCATTCCGGCAGTGACGATGCGGGGTTCACGACGCAGGCTGGAACGGAGCTCAAGTTCGCCGTTCAGGAGGTAGATCAACTGGCGGTCGTCGTCCCCCTCCTCGAACAGCACCGCCCCTGCGGGCAGCACTTCGACGACCGTTTCGCCGGCAAGCTCCTCCAGCCGCTCATGCGACAGTGAGGAGACGGGCTCGAGACCGCGCAGGGTATCGGTATCGACGTTGTTGCTTTCCTGCTGCGCTGGCAATTCCATCCTCGACAGGGTGCCCCCTGGGGTTTGTCGCCACGACGGCGCGAGCCTTCTTGGCCGCCGGCCGGTGCGCACGCGGCGCCCCCGGGCATGGTAAAATCCATTGCCGGATACTATCGTAACCCGCCCCTTTCTGCACCTCGACCAGGTCACCCCGATGACGCCCGCGCCAACCGCTCGCATTCGCGAAATCCCATACAACTACACCTCGTTCTCGGATCGCGAGATCGTGACCCGCTATCTGGGTGAGCGTGGCTGGGAAGTCCTGAACCTGCTCCGCGGCGAGCGCCGCACCGGCCGCTCGGCGCGGATGCTGTTCGAGGTCCTGGGCGACATGTGGGTGGTACAGCGCAACCCCTACATCCAGGACGACCTGCTGGAAAATCCCAAACGCCGCGCCGCCCTGGTCGGGGCCCTGCGTCACCGCCTGGATCAGGTCGAGGCCCGCGCCGACGGCAACCAGCTGGCCCTGGAACTGGTGCAGATGGGACGCGCCGCGGTGGCCCGCTTCGAGCAGTGGTTTTCCCGCGAACGCGATCTGCGTCAGCGTATCCTCGCCCGCCTGGCGCGGGTCACCCGCCGTGACAATGTCGACTTCGGTGGCCTGGCCCGGGTCGCCCACGCCACCGACGCCACCGACTGGCGCGTGGAGTTTCCCTGCGTCGTCCTCTCGCCCGACAGCGAGGAGGAGATGGCGGCCCTGGTGGCCGCCTGTGTCGAACTCGGCCTGACCATTATCCCGCGCGGCGGCGGTACCGGTTATACCGGCAGCGCTGTGCCTCTGCATGCCGACAGCGCGGTGATCAACACGGAGAAACTGCTGGCCATCGGTCCCGTCGAGTCGCGCGACCTGGACGGCCGCAGCCAGCCGGTGGCCACGGTACGGGTCGAGGCCGGGGTGGTCACCCGCCGGGTCTCCGAGCATGCGGAGGCCCACGGCCTGGCATTCGCGGTCGACCCCACCTCCCAGGACGCCTCCACCATCGGCGGCAACATCGCCATGAACGCCGGCGGCAAGAAGGCGGTGCTGTGGGGAACCACCTTGGACAACCTGCTCTCCTGGCGTATGGTCACCCCGGATGCGGGTTGGCTGGAGGTGGAGCGGCTGAACCATAACCTGGGCAAGATCCACGAGCAGGCCGAGGCGATCTTCCGCGTCCGTCGTTTCGAGGCCGACGGGCGGACAGCGGCAGGCGAGCCGGAACTGCTGACGATCCCGGGGCACGTCTTCCGCAAGAGCGGGCTGGGCAAGGATGTCACCGACAAGTTCCTCGCCGGTCTGCCCGGCGTGCAGAAGGAGGGCTGCGACGGCCTGATCACCTCGGCGGTGTTTGTGCTCCACCGCATGCCGCGCTTCACCCGCACGGTGTGCCTCGAATTCTTCGGCCACGACCTACGCCGCGCCGTGCCCGCGATTGTCGAGGTGAAGGACTACCTGGATGCGCAGACGGGCGTGGTCCTGTCCGGGCTGGAGCACCTCGACGAACGCTACGTGCGGGCGGTCAACTACAGCACCAAGTCGGCCCGCGGCGCCCGGCCAAAGATGGTCCTGATCGCCGACATCTCCGCCGACGACGAGGCGGCGGTCACGGCGGCGGCGGAGACGGTGATCGAGCTGGCCCGGGTGCGCGATGCCGAAGGCTTCGTCGCCGTGAGTCCCGAGGCGCGCCGGCGCTTCTGGGCCGATCGTGCCCGCACCGCCGCCATTGCCGCCCATACCAACGCCTTCAAGATCAACGAGGACGTGGTCATTCCGCTGGAGCGGCTGGCCGAGTACAGCGAGGGCATCGAGCGGATCAACATCGAACAGTCGATGCGCAACAAGCTGCAGATCCTGGAGGAGCTGGACGCCTGTCTGG
>CAZMMH010000111.1:0-7395 GCA_964567315.1 uncultured Gammaproteobacteria bacterium | reverse complement strand
CCAAGCTGGCGCCGGTCTTCGTCGGCGGTGTCACCGTCTCCAACGCCACCCTGCACAACCCGGACGAGGTGGCGCGCAAGGATGTGCGGGTCGGCGACACGGTGATCGTGCGCCGGGCCGGCGACGTGATCCCCGAGGTGGTGGAGGTGGTAAAAGAGCGCCGGCCGGAAAATACCGAACCGGTGCGAATGCCAACGAATTGCCCGGTCTGCGGCTCGCCGGTGGTGCGCCCCGAGGGCGACGCCATCGGCCGCTGTTCAGGCGGCCTGTTCTGCGAGGCCCAGCGCAAGGGCGCGCTGAGCCACTTCGCCTCCCGCCGCGCCATGGACATCGAGGGGCTGGGCGAAAAGCTGGTCTCGCAGCTGGTCGACCACGGTTTGCTCACGGACGTCGCCAGTGTCTACGCCTTGCACGATGCGCGTGAACAGCTGATCTCCCTGGAACGGATGGGCGAGAAGTCGGTGGACAACCTCCTCGCCGCGATCGAGGAGAGCAAGGGGCGGCCGCTGGAGCGGCTGGTCTTCGCCCTCGGCATCCCCGGGGTCGGCGAGGAGACCGCGCGGGACCTGGCCCGCCACTTCAAACGCCTCGACGCCTTGGTGGGGGCGGGCATTACCGACTTCATTGAACGCTGCGGGGTCCAGGGCATCGGGCCCAAGACCGGCCAGGCGGTCTCCGACTATTTTGCCGCGCACGCCGAACTCGAATACGACGGCGACGACCTTGCTGCCTTTCTTGCCGGCCTCGCCATCCCGCAGGTCAAGGGCAACGCGGTCCAGGCCTTGGCCGCGGCCTTCGGCTCCCTCGATGCCCTGAAAGAGGCAGCGGTGGAGGACCTGGTCAACAAGGAGCAGGTGAAGGTGGCGGGCGTCGGCCGGATCACCGGCGAAAATATCGTCACCTTCTTCGCCCAGCAGCACAACCGCGAGGTGCTCGAGCGCCTGGAACAGGCGGGGCTGAATGTCGCCGCGGAGGCGTCGGCGGCCGGTGCGGACGCGGAGGCTCTGGCCGGCCTGACCTTCGTCCTTACCGGTACCCTCGAGGGCATGAGTCGCGACCAGGCCAAGGCGCGCCTGCTCATGCTGGGGGCGAAGGTGGCCGGCAGCGTGTCGAAAAAGACCGCCTACGTCGTTGCCGGGGCCGAGGCCGGCTCCAAGCTGGCCAAGGCCGAGGCGCTCGGCGTGCCGGTGCTCGGCGAGGCCGAGCTGGAACGCCTGCTGGCTGACCCGGCCGGCTTTCTCGCAGGGGGCTGACGGGGTGCGGGCGGCGCCGCTGCTCGGCCTGATCCTGGCGCTGGCCGGACGCGGCACCGCGGCCCATGAGCCGCCGGTGTCGGTCTGCCACAACTACGGCTGCAAGGCGCGCTACCAGATCGTGCTGATGCCGCGCGACTGGGCCCGGCTGCGGGCCATCTTCGAGCCGCCGGCGCGCGACGCGGCGGCGGAGCGGCGGCGGGTGCAGCGGGCGGTGGGGGCGATGGAGCGGATCGTCGCCTTCTACAGCGACACAGGCGAGGACCGCGGACGGGATAACAACGGCGAGGAGCAGCCGGGGCGGATGGACTGCATCGACGAGGCCCGCAACACCGACACCTACCTACACCTGTTCGCGGCCCACGGCTGGCTGCATTTCCACGACGTGGGGCCGCGGACCCTGCGCCATCCCTGGATCGTCGACGACCACTGGACCGCGGTATTGGTGGAGCGGGCCACGGGGGTGCGCTACGCGGTGGACTCCTGGTATTACGACAACGGCGTCGAGCCGGTGATCCAGCGGCTGGACCGCTGGATGCACAAGTATCCGTTCACGCCGCCGCCGGGAGAGAGGTAGCGGGGCCGCGGGCAGGCCATCGTTTCCGCCTGGCCGGTATTCCAGCCGCTCGGGGGAAAGGCGCCGGCGGGGATTCCGCCGGCGCCATTTGGGGCTATTGAGCGCCGCCGTTGGCGTTGCCGCTCTCTTGGGGTGCCGCTTCGCCGTTCGAAGTGTCATTCTCCTGCGGCGCCTCTGTGCCGTTGGCTTCAGGCGCCTCCGTGCCATTGGCGGCCCCGTTCTCGGTGGCGGGTTTTTCACCGTTGGCGTTTCCATTCTCCGAGGGCACCTCCGCAGTGTCGGAGTTCTGGTTAGCCGGCGCTGCCTCCGCGGCCTTCGGTGCCTCGCCGGCGGTCGGTGCCGGGGCGGCCTCGTCCTTCAGCAGGATGTCCACCTTGGCCTTGCCGCGCAGCCGGTCAATGTAATCGCTCAGGGCTTGACGCTGCAGCTTCTGCTCCAGTTGCGGCTTCACCTGCTCGAACGGCGGCGGTGGCACCTCGCGCTTGTCCTCCAGTTCGATCACGTGCCAGCCGAACTGGGTCTTGACCGGCGTCTTGGTGTAGCCGCCCTTGTCCAGGGTCGCCAGGGCGGCACCGAATTCGGGCACCACCTGCTTGGGCGAGATCCAACCCAGTTCGCCGCCGCTGTTCTTGCTCGGGCCGATGGACTTCTCCTTGGCCAGCTTGGCGAAGTTGGCGCCCTTTGCCAGCTGGGCGATCACGTCCCGGGCCTGCTGCTCGCTGTTGAGCAGGATGTGACGCGCCTTGTATTCGTAGGTCGGCGTCGCGAACAGCTTGCCGTACTCCTCCTTGAGCTGGTTGTCGCTGAAATGGCTGGCCTCCAGGCGCTCGCGCAGCAGGGTGTTGCCGAGCAGGCCGCGGCGCTGCTGGGCCAGTTCCATGATGATGTCGGGGCGCTTGTCGATCCCTTCCTTTTCCGCCTGCTGCACCAGCAGTTCCTGGTTCACCAGTGCCTCAAGCGACGCCTTCTTCAGTTCCGCGGGGCTGACCCCCTGCAGCGCGGGTTGCCGGCGCAGGCGCGACAGATGCATCTCCAGCTGGTCCTCGGTGATCGGCGCACCGTTGACCGTTGCCACGACCTTGCTGGTGTCCTGCGGCGCCTTGCCGCTCTCTTCCATTTGGCTCGAGGTGGCCGCCGGGGCGGGGCTCGCGCTCTCCTTCTTGGCGCTGTCGTTCGACTGCTGGTTGCAGGCGGCCAGCAGCAGGGCCGAGAGGGCGAGGGGAAGCAGGTATGTCCTTTTTTGCATGGGCGGGTCCTTAACTACAGGTACAGGTGGGTGGGAGGTCAGGCCTGGTCCGGGTCGCGGGCCTGGATACTCAAGGCATGAATCTCGCTTTGCATCATGTCGCCGAGGGCATCATAGACCATTCGATGACGCTGGAGCAGCGGCTTGCCGGCGAAGGCGGCGGAGACGATGTCGACCGCGAAGTGGCCGCCGCCGGAGCGTGCGCCGGCGTGGCCGGCATGCTTGGCGCTGTCGTCGACGATCTCCAGGGTGGTCGGGGCGAAGGCGGCGGTGAGCCGCTGGCGGATATTGTCTACACGGTCGTTCATTACGGCAGTACCTTCTTGAAGGGTTTCACCTCCACCCGCGCATAAACGCCGGCGGTCCGGTAGGGGTCGGCCTCGGCCCAGCTGCGGGCCGCCTCCAGGCTGGCGAATTCGGCCACCACCAGGCTGCCGCTGAAACCGGCCTCGCCCGGGTCCTCGCAGTCGATGGCGGGCAGGGGGCCGGCCAGTAGCAGGCGGCCTTCGCTCTTCAGGCTTTCGAGCCGGGCCAGGTGTGCAGGGCGCGCCTCGCGGCGGCGCGGCAGGCTGTCGGCCACGTCTTCGGCCATGATCGCGTAGAGCATCAGCTTTCCTCGGCGGCGGTGTCTTCTTCGGGCATGTGGCGGGCCAGATAGAAGGCCTGGGCGATGACGAAGGCGAAGGTGGCCCCCATCATGCCGAACAGCTTGAAGTTGACCCAGTCGTTCTCGCTCTGCTTGGCCGCCTGGCACAGGCTCAGCAGCTGGCCTGTGAACTGCTGGGCGCAGGTGGAGAGCTCCGGCACGGGGTGGCCGACCGCGGCGACCAGGGCCGCATCGGCGCGGAAGAAGATGTCGGCCACGTAGAGATTGGCGACCCCCATCAGCACGAAGAAGGTGACCCAGGCCAGATTCAGCCGGCGCCATATCTCCACCGGTGCCGGGATGGCGTGGCCCATCATTCGTTCGATCACGGTCTTTTCGCCGACGAAGCGGCTGCCGAGGAAGGCGGCGGCGAACAGCCAGTTGACGATGCTCGGCTTCCACATGAAGAAGGTGCGGTCGTGGAACAGCAGGGTCAGCCCGCCCAGCACCACGATCAGCGCCAGGGTCACCAGGTGCATGGTCTCGAAGCGGCGGTGCTTGAGCCAGAAGGCGCCCACCTGCACGAACGAGGCGGCGATCGCCACCGCGGTGGCGGGGAAAATCCCGTACACCTTGTAGGCGATGAAGAAGAGCAGGATCGGAAAGAAGTCGAAGAGGAGTTTCATGGCTCTCGCCCAGCGGCGGGTCGGCAGGCCATTGTAGCGCAGGCGGCCGGGAATGGCGCCAGTCACGTCGTCACGGGCCGCCAATGGAGTGTACAATTTGCCGATGCCCCGCACCTACGATCTGCACACCCATTCCACCGCCTCCGACGGCACCCTGAGCCCGAGCGAGCTGGTCGCCCGCGCAGCGGCCCGCGGTATCGGGTCGCTGGCCTTGACCGATCACGACACCACCGCCGGGGTCGACGAGGCCCGCACCGCGGCCGCGGCCCACGGTATCGAGGTGATTGCCGGGGTGGAGGTCTCGGTCAGCTGGCGGCATGCGGTGGTCCACGTGGTTGGCCTGCAGATCGCCACCGATTTCGCCCCCATGCAGGCCGGCTTCGCCCGCTTGGCGGAGTTCCGCGACTGGCGCGCCGAGGAGATCGGCCGGCGGCTGGCCAAGGCCGGCATTCCGGGCGCCCTGGAGGGGGCCATGCGCCACGCCCACGGGCGTATCGTCAGCCGCACGCATTTTGCCCATTTCCTGGTCGAGGCGGGTCATGCCAAGGACCTGCGCGACGTGTTCAAGCGCTTCCTGGTGCGCGACCGCCCGGGCTACGTCCCCGGCCAGTGGGCCTCCCTGGAGGAGGCGGTGGGCTGGATTTGCGGCGCCGGCGGCATCGCCGTGGTCGCCCATCCGGCGCGCTATCCCTTCACCGCCACCAAGCTGCGCGAACTGCTCGGCGAGTTCCGCGCGTGCGGCGGGGTGGGGCTGGAGGTGATCTCGGGTAGCCACTCGGCCGCCGACAGCGCCTCCATGGCCGCCCAGGCGCGGCGGATGAAGCTGCTGGCCTCGGTCGGCTCCGACTACCACGGTCCCGAGAACCCCTACCTGGAGCTCGGCGGCCTGCCGGCGCTGCCCGCCGATCTGACCCCCGTCTGGGCGTTGTGGACGGACGCGGCCCATGCCGTCGGCAGCTGAACAACACGCGGCCCCCATGAGCCAGTTCTTCCAGATCCATCCGGAGAATCCGCAGGCGCGCCTGGTGCGCCAGGCGGTGGAGATCGTGCGCGACGGTGGGGTGATCGTCTATCCCACCGACTCCTGTTACGCCCTCGGCTGTCAGCTGGGCAACAAGGAGGCGATGGAGCGGGTGCGGGTGATCCGCCACATGGCCGACGATCACAAGTTCACCCTGGTCTGCCGCGACCTGTCGGAGATCGCCACCTATGCCCGGGTGGACAACACCTGCTACCGCCTGCTCAAGAGCTTCACCCCCGGCCCCTACACCTTCATCCTGCGCGCCACCCACGAGGTGCCGCGGCGCCTGATGCACCCGAAGCGCCGCAACATCGGCATCCGCGTGCCGGACAACCGCATCGCCCAGGCCCTGCTGGACGAACTGGGCGGGCCGCTGCTCTCCTGCACCCTGCTGCTGCCGGGGGAGGAGATGCCGATGACCGACCCCTACGACATGCGCGACGTCCTGGAACACCAGGTGGACCTGGTGATCGACGGCGGCTATTGCGATATCGTGCCGACCACCGTGGTGCATATGGAGGACGATGTGCCACGCGTGACCCGCCTCGGTAAGGGTGACCCCGCGCCGTTCGGGGGCTGAGCCCGTTTCGGACCCCTCATCTCAACGGATATAATTACCCGATGGACCAATTCAACATGATTCAACGCTTTGCCATCTGGGCGTTGCCGGTATTGTTTGCGATCACCGTGCACGAGGTGGCCCACGGCTGGGTGGCGCGCCGCCTGGGCGACCCCACGGCGATGATGCTGGGGCGCCTGACCCTCAACCCGATCAAGCACATCGATCCCGTGGGCACCATCCTGGTACCGGGGCTGCTGCTGTTTCTCGGCGGCTTCATCTTCGGCTGGGCCAAGCCGGTGCCGGTGACCTGGGAGAACCTGCGCAACCCGAAGCGCGACATGGCCATCGTGGCCGCCGCCGGGCCGCTGGCCAATTTCGTCATGGCCATCGGCTGGACCGTGGTGATGCGCATCGCCGCTGCCATCGGCGGTGGCGGCCTGAGCTGGGCCGCCGTGCCGCTGTTCTACATGGGCATTGCCGGGGTCACCATCAACCTGGTGCTCATGGTACTCAACCTGCTGCCCCTGCCGCCGCTGGACGGCGGTCGGGTGGTGACCGGCCTGCTGCCGGGACCGCTGGCCTACAAGTTCAGCCGCCTCGAGCCCTACGGCCTGTTCATCCTGGTCGGGCTGATGATCACCGGGGTGCTCGGCTACATCCTGGGCCCGCCGGTGGCCTGGCTGCAGCATCTGCTCTTTTCGTTTGTCACCCACTAAGGAACGGGAACCCAGTTGGATTCGATTGCGGCAAAAAACCGGCGTGTGCTCTCGGGCATGCGCCCCACGGGGCGGCTTCATCTCGGCCACTATCACGGCGTACTCAAGAACTGGGTGCAGTTGCAGCACGAATTCGAGTGCTATTTCTTCGTCGCTGACTGGCACGCGCTGACCACCCACTACGAGGAGGTCGGCACCATCGAGGCCAGCGTTTGGGACATGGTGATCGATTGGCTGGCCGCCGGGGTCGATCCGGGTGCGGCGCGCCTGTTCATCCAGTCACGGGTTCCCGAACACGCGGAGTTGCACCTGCTGCTCTCCATGATCACGCCGCTGGGTTGGCTGGAGCGGGTGCCCACCTACAAGGATCAGCAGGAAAGGCTCAAGGAACGCGATCTCTCCACCTACGGCTTCCTCGGCTACCCGCTGCTGCAGAGTGCGGACATCCTCATGTACAAGGCGGGCATGGTGCCGGTGGGCGAGGACCAGGTGGCCCACGTGGAGATCACTCGCGAGGTGGCGCGGCGTTTCAACCATCTCTACGGCCGCGAGCCCGACTTCGCCGAGAAGGCCGAGGCGGCGGTGAAGAAGATGGGCAAGAAGGCCGCCAAGCTCTACCAGAACCTGCGCCGCAGCTACCAGGAGCAGGGCGATCAGGAGGCTCTGGAGAAGGCCCGCGCGCTGCTGGAGGACCAGCAGAACGTCTCCCTCGGCGACCGCGAGCGGCTCTACGGCTACCTGGAGGGCG
>CAZMMH010000110.1:4806-7401 GCA_964567315.1 uncultured Gammaproteobacteria bacterium | reverse complement strand
TTCACCGCGTCGCTGAGGGTCATGCCCTTCACCGGGGTCTCATCCAGGCGGATGATGAAATCGCCCGGCTTGAGGCCGGCCTTCTGCGCCGGGGTGTCGTCGATCGGCGAGACCACCTTGACGAAGCCGTTCTCCATGGTGACCTCGATGCCCAGGCCGCCGAACTCGCCAGTGGTGCCGACCTCGAGCTCCTTGAACTCGTCGGCGTTCATGTAGGCGGAGTGGGGATCCAGCCCGGTGACCATGCCCTTGATGGCATTCTCCAGCAGGGTCTTGTCGGAAACCTTCTCTACGTAGTCGGCCTTGATCCGGGCGAAGACCTCGGTGAAGGTGCGCAGCTCGTCGAGCGGCAGCTGCGGCGAGGCCTCGCGTTCGGCGAACACGCCGCGGCCGACCGAAATGCCGATGCCTAGCTCCAGCACGAGAGCGAGTATAAGGAAATTTCGAATGTTATTCTTCATGCAACTGTCTCAACACGTCACACCGGGTGTCGGCATTACTTAGGCCCCAACGGCCCGAGTTGGACAACTATATCTAACCGTTTGTTCAGCCGGGCGGAATGCCCGGACGTTAACACAAGGCCGTGTCTCCTTGCATATTTGTTCAGCCGACGCCGCCGCGACCGCCGCGGCGGCACCAGCGCGCCGGGTTCACCGGCCGGCCGTTGTGGCGGATTTCGAAATAGAGCGCGGAGTGCTCCTGGCCGCCGCTGTCGCCGACCGTGGCGATGGTGTCGCCGGCCTGGACCCAGTCGCCGGTATCCTTGAGCAGGCTCTGGTTGTGGCCGTAGAGGCTCATGTAGCCGTCACCGTGGTCGACGATGATGAGCAGGCCGAAACCGCGCAGCCAGTGGGCGAAGGCGATACGGCCGCCGGCCACCGCCCGCACCGGCGCCCCCGTGGGGGCACCGATCAGCACCCCGCGCCAGCGCAGGTTGCCCACGCCGCGGGCGCTGCCGTAGCGGGCCAGCAGGTGTCCGGCGGCGGGCCAGGCCAGCTTGCCGCGCAGGCGCCGGAAGGGCAGTTCGGGCTGGTCGGGGATGTCGGCCAGGGCCTGGTCGAGGGCACGCAGCAGGGATTCCAGCTGCGTTTCGTTCTTGCGCAGGTCCACCAGCTTGCGGTCGCCCTGACTGATCTCCCGCCGCACCTGGGCCAGGGCCGTGGCGCGCTTGCCGCGCTCGGCCGCCAGTTCGGCCTGTTTCGCCTCCTGGTGCTGCTTGAGCCCGGCGATTTCGTCGCGCTGGGCGCGCGCCTGCTCCCGCAGGGTCTGCAGCTTGGCCACCTCGGTCTGCACCCGTTCGATCTGGGCGCTGCGGGCGCGACCGAGGTATTCGTTGTAGACCATCAGCCGGCCGAAGGTGGCCGGGTCTTCCTGGTTCAGCAGCAGCTTGACCGCGCTTTGCCGGCCCATGGCGTAGGCGCTGCGCAGCTGTTGACGCAGCACGTCGCGTTCGCCGTCGAGGCGCGCCCGCGCGCCCACCTGCCGGGCCTCGATCCCGTCCAGGCGGGACTCGGCGCGGCGGAGACGCGCATCCAGCAGGCGCAGGTCCCGCGCCACCCGTGCCACCCCCTGTTCGGCCTGGCGCAGGGCGTCGTTGAGCCGGCCCGCCTGGCCGCGCGCCGCGGCGATCCTGGCGGTCAGGCTGCGGATCTCCTGCTTCAGCTGTTTCAGCTTGGCCGCCTTTTCTGCCCGGTTGCCGGCGGCACCGGCGGGCAGGGCGAACAGCAGGGCGGTGGCAAGCGCGGCCCAGACGAGGCGGCGCGGCGCCCGTCTGCTGCCCCGGGCGGGGCTGGGGCTAGTCGGCGTCCGGGCGTTCAAGCTCGATCAACGAATGGCCGCTCATCTCGGACGGTATGTCCAGCCCCATCAGCATCAGCACGCTCGGTGCGATGTCGCACAGGGCGCCGTCGGGCAGCAGCTGCGCGCGGCGTCCGACGTAGACCAGCGGGACCAGGTTCGCGGTGTGGGCGGTATGGGGCTGTCCGGTGTCGGTGCCCCGCATCTGCTCGGCGTTGCCGTGGTCGGCGGTGACCAGCATCTCTCCGCCGGCCGCCTCGATCGCCTCGAAGACCCGCTGCAGGCAGCCATCCAGGGCCTCCAGGGCCTTGGTCGTGGCCTCGAAGTTGCCGGTGTGGCCAACCATGTCGGCATTGGCGAAGTTGCAGATCAGCACGTCGTACTTGCCGCTGCCGATGGCCTCCACCAGCCGGTCGGTTACCTCGGCGGCGTTCATCTCCGGCTGTTCGTCGTAGGTGGCGACGTGGGGCGACGGGATGAGGATGCGGTCCTCGCCCTCGAACGGGGGCTCACGGCCGCCGTTGAAGAAGAAGGTGACGTGGGCGTATTTCTCGGTCTCGGCGATGCGCAGCTGATGCAGGCCGAGGTTGGCCAGGTACTCGCCGAAGACGTTCTTCAGCCGCTCCGGCGGGAAGGCGACCGGGATGTCGAACTCCTTGTTGTACTCGGTCAGGCTGACGAACTCGGCCAGCTTGGGGCGGATCTTGCGCTCGAAGCCGTCGAACTCCGGCTCGATGAAGGCCCGGGTGATCTGCCGCGCGCGGTCGGAGCGGAAGTTCATGAACACGACCACGTCGC